>NZ_JBHXFL010000006.1:0-242585 GCF_042724095.1 Streptomyces sp. NPDC127100 | reverse complement strand
CCCCCGGTCGCGCGACCGGGGGCGTTCGGCCGTTCCCGGGGTCACGTGACGACCGAGCACCTCCGCCCGCCGAGTTCGAAGGACGCCGGCTTCGAGTTCGTCCCCGACCACGCGGCCGTGAAGCCGAAGTTCACCGAGGAACCGGGGGCGACGGCGGCGTTCCAGCCCACGTTCCTCGCCGTCACCGTGCCGCCGGACCCGGTGGGCTCCGCGTTCCACATGGCGGTCACCCGCTGGCCGTCGGGGAACGACCAGCCGAGGGACCAGCCGTTCCACGGGGCGGAGCCGGTGTTGGTGAGCCGCACGTCCGCCTGGAAGCCGCCCGTCCACTGGTTCGTGACGGTGTACGCCACCGCGCAGCCGCCCGTCGGCGCGGGGTCGGTGCCGCCCCCGCCGTCGTCCCCGCCGCCGGACGGGTCGCCGTAGACGACGCCCCGGCCGTTGGTGGCCACGTACACCCGCCCGAACACCCGCGGGTCGCCCGTGATCGCCGCTCCCGTCCAGCCCCACTGGTGGGCGTCGTCGTTGACGCGGACCCAGCTCGCCCCCTTGTCGGTCGACCGGAAGATGCCGCGCACACCGCCGATCCTCGCGCTGGTGTAGAGCGTCTGGTACGAGGCGTCCGGCGCGGCCTTGCCAAAACCGATCGTGTCGGCCTGCTCGACGTTCGGCAGCCTGGTGAAGGTCGCGCCGCGGTCCGTGGAGTGCCACAGGCCGTACGCGCCGTCGGGGGCACCGCCGGCCAGCCAGACGTCGCCCCGCGCACCCGGCAGTGCCTTGAAGCGGACGCTGTCGCCCGCGGGCAGACCGGTCGCGGCGGACGGGCTGAACGTGGCGCCGCCGTCGGTGCTGACGTAGAACCTCCCCGACTCGAAGGCGTAGAAGGTCTTCGGGTCGACGCGGTCGGACTCGACGACCGCGCCCGCCGGGACACCGCTCGAGGCCTGCCACGACGTGCCGAAGCCGTTCGTGTACTGGACGCCGGCGCCCTCCGGGCTCCACACGAAGCGGCTGCCGTCCGCCCCGGCCGCGACCGTTCCGCCGCCGCTCACGCCCGAGGGGTCCGTGCCGCCGAACCAGGTGGCGCCGTTGTCCGTGGAGAACGCGATGTGCGGGCCGGAGTCCAGGTTGCCGGCCCGCACGACCGTGTCCGGGTTCGTCTCGGCGAAGTCCAGACTCGTCGTCGAGGTGAAGTTCGGCGAGGTGTACATCATCGGCGGGACCTCGGTCAGGCTCGTGTGCCGGAAGCCGCCGATGTCACCCAGCGCGCTGAGCAGGGGCGCGCCCGACGGGGGAGAGGCGAGGTCGTTGACGGCCGTCTCCTCCAGGCCCCGCACCATGGGCTCGACGGCGAACTTCGCGCCGGAGTCCCAGTTCGTGAGGTTCTCCGTGCCGTAGATCGTCGCGCCCGTCCCGTACATCATCCGGTCCGGGTCGAACGGGTCGATCTCCAGCGACTCCGTCATCCAGCCGAGCTTCGGGGTCTGTTCGGGCGGGGACGGATGCGCGTCCCAGGTCAGCCACGGCGCGGACGAGACGTCCATCGTGTAGCGGTTCTCCCGGTTTGGGTACGACGTGTAGCGCCACGCCTGCGTCCAGGTGGCGCCGCCGTCCGTGGAGCGGAAGATCTGCGTGTCCGGCCACCAGGAGCTGTACGCCGTCGCCATCACCGTCCCGGGGTTCTGCCGGTCCACGGTCAGGCCGCTGAACCCGTAGTACGTGTCGGCCTCGGCGACCGGGCTGATGTCGGTCCAGGTGCCGGTCGCCGTCGCGTACCGGTAGAGCCGGCCCCTGGCACCGTCGTACGGGCCGCCCGTGTCGCTGTACGCGAGGTAGAGGCTGCCGCTCCCGGCGTCCAGCACCCCCTTGTGCGCCAGGTACCCCGTCGGCTGGCCGGCGATCCGCTGCCAGGTCGCGCCGGCGTCCGTGGAGCGGTAGACCGCGTTCTCCTTGTCGGCGACCCCGACGTAGATCGTCCTGGTGGGAGCGCCCGCGGTGCCCGTCGACTCGTCGAAGGTGACCCAGACGACGCCCTGGTTGTCGGAGGCGTAGCCGCTCGGGTCGTCCGGATCCTGCGCGTAGTCGCCGGCGTTCGGGAAGGCACGCACCTGCGACCAGGTGACACCCGCGTCGGTGGACCGCCACAGGCCGTTGCCGCTGGGCGCGCCCAGGTACAGCACGTCGTTGTCGTGCGGGTCGACGGCCAGGCGCTCGCCCATGCCGCGTCCGGGCATGTTGCCGCCCAGTTTGAACGGCAGGCCGGTGCGCTCCCAGGTGGCGCCCCGGTCGGCGGAGCGCAGCACCGCCCCGTTCGCCGGGTCCCAGTCGTTGGTGTACGTGCCGACCGCCGCGTACACGCGGTCGGGGTCCACGGGGTCGGAGGCCAGGCCGACCACTCCGGTGTGACCCCAGTCGGTCCAGCCGACCGAGTCCAGCAACGGCGTCCAGGACCGTGTCCGCTCCTGCCAGCGGTAGACGCCGCCGATGTCGGTGCGGGCGTAGGCCAGGTCCTTCTCGGTGCGGTTGAAGACGATGCCGGGGACGAAGCCGCCGCCGTCGATCCGGGCGTTCTTCCAGGTGTAGGTGTCTGCGGCGACGGCCGGCGTCGGCGTCCCGGCGGCCAGGGCGGCGGGCGGGCCGCCGGTGAGGAGCCCGGCCGCCAGGGCCAGCACAGCGGTGAGGATCCGGCTTCTTCGCACGGTGGGGAACCGTCCTTCCGTCAGGAGGGAAGCATGCGAGGACCGGGCGGCCCTTGCGTGGCCAGGGGCCGCCCGGTCGGTTGGTCCCGTCGTCCGGTGACGGGACCGGGCACGCGGAGCCGTCGAGCGCTGCGGGGCGGGAGGCGGGCCCCACCGCGCCCCTACGGGGGCGCGGTGGGCCGCGGCCGGCCACGCACGGGCCGCGGCCGGAGGACCGCCCCGCCCGCGCAGCGCTCCGCGGGGACTACTCGAGCAGCTCCGCGTACGAACCCATGGCCAGGGCGATGTCCGCCTGCGCCCAGAACCGGTGGTACGTGAACGTGGGCGCGGCACCGCCCGCGAGATAGCTCTCGATCTTCGACCAGGCCGGGTCGTCCTGGTAGAAGGAGCGGATCGAGGAGAACGTCGACGACGCGCCGATCGTGTCGCCGTTCGGCATGGTGCCGGTCCAGCCGTTCGGGACGTGGACGCCGTCGTCGAAGCGGTTGTAGTCGGCGCGGGTCTCCGGGACGGCGATGCCGAGCGCGTCCTGGTTGTTCTTCCACATGCCGTCGAGCAGGGCCTTGGCGGTCGTGGCCGCCTGCGTGTCACCGGAGCGGTCGGCGTAGTACGTCAGGGTCTTGGCGTACGCGGCCGCCACTCCGACGTCATCGGTGTAGTCGGCGACCGTGACGTGCAGGCCGCCGTTGCCGCCCGGGGACGCGGCGTTCCAGGTGTCGGGCTTGCCCGACCACTGGAGCGTCGACGGGATCCGGAAGCTGCCGTCGGGGTTGACCGTCGTCTTCGACAGCGCCCAGTCGACCCACTTGTCCAGGACCGCCTTGGCGTCCGCGTCGCCGCTCTGCTGGTAGTACTCGGCGACCCGTTCCATGGACCACGCCTGGAAGCCGAACCACTGGTTGGACGGCGGGTCGTGGTAGACCGGCTTCTCGTCGTAGTACATGCCGTAGAAGGTCGGCGTACCGGCCGGCGGCGTCGCGTACCGGCCCGCCCAGCTGTTGGTCGCGCCGCCCGCGATGGCGCCCTCGTCGGACTGCAGCCAGCGGTAGAACTCCAGCTGCCGGTCCAGGGACTTCGCCCAGTCCGCCGCGCCCGTCGCCGACTTGGGCTTCAGGTCGGCGTAGCTGCTCAGGGCGTAGGCGGCCAGCGGGTTCTGGTAGCCGCCGTGGGCGTGGCTGGAGCCGATGCGCCAGGCCCAGCCCGCGGAGGTGTCGGTGGCCCCGCCCCAGGCGTAGTACCAGGACAGCAGGTAGTGCGAGGAGTCCTTGCCGGTGCCGGCCGGGCAGCTCGCCGGACCCACGCAGTTACCGACCTTCTTGAAGTACTTGTCGTACATCGCGTAGCGCAGGTAGTCGCCCATCTTGGCGGCCTTGGCGACGGTCCCCGAGACCTCCGAGCCCTTGCCCTGGTCCTTGGCCCAGATGTCCGCCCAGTACGCGGCCTGCACGGCGCGCGCGTCGGCGTCCGGTGCGTTGGTGAACTTCCACTGCCTGGCGTAGGACGCGTCACCGGTGAACAGGTCCAGGTACCCGTTCCTGCCGCCGTACTTGAAGGCGTCGCAGGTCGGCTGCGGCACCGTCTCCCACACGGACTCCTGCGCGCCGCGCTGGAAGGTGTTGATGTACGACGGGCCGGTGTCGGAGGGGCCCGCCTCGCACTTGCCGGGCGAGTTGCCGTACCCGTAGACGTTGTCGACGTCCTGCAGCCAGTGCATGCCGTACACGTCGTCCGTGCCGTACGCCGACTTCAGCTCACCGGCGATCGGGTCCGGGCCGACCGGCACCGTGCCGTCGAGCTTCGCCGGGTACTCCTCGGGTGTGTCCAGCTCCGGGGCGTACGTGGCCGGCTTGGAGGCGTTGTAGGAGGAGTTGGTCGGCTGGTCGGCGTGCGTGGGGATCATGTACTTCTCCATGATTCCCCAGGCGTTGTTGAACCTGGACCAGTCGCCGGTCACCTTGCCGTACATCGCCTGGAGCCACAGCAGGTAGCTGTACGCCTCGGACGTGGTCTCGTGGCCGTGGTCCGGCGCCTCGACGATGAGCGTCTCGACCGAGTGGTACGGGATGCCCTCCGGGGAGAAGTAGCCGTTCGCCGGGTCGGTGATCCTGCCGTACAGCTCCAGGAAGCGGGCGTCGTAGTCCTTCGCCGCCGCCAGCTCGGTCACCGTCACCGCGGCCTTGCCGTGGCCCGGTGCCGTCGACTCGAAGACCGCCGAGCCGGTACCGGAGGCGTCGGCGGTCACGGTCACCTTCTGGGCGGTCTGCCAGTTCGACGGGGTGAAGGTGAGGCTCGCCCCGCCGGTGACGGACAGGCCGCTGTTGCCGCTCGCCCGCGCCGTCGTCACGGTCACGTTCGCGGTCGGCTGCTTGGACAGCTTGACCTCGTACGTCCCCGACTTCCCCTGCTGGACGCCCAGTTGGGAAGGGGTCGCGACCACCGTCGGCCCCGAGGCGATCGTGATGCCGACCGGGACCGAGTCCGCGGAGGCGCCCAGGCTGTCGTAGGCCTTTGCCACCAGGGAATGACTGCCCACGGTCAAGCCGGTGGCCGAGTACGTGAACGGCGCGCTGGTGTCCGTGCCCAGCAGCGTGGTGTCGTCGTAGAACTCCACCTTGCCGACGGTGGCGCCGTCCGCCGCGGCGGCCGTGGCCGCCAGGGGCACCGCCGTGCCCTGGGTGTACACGGCGCCCGCCTCGGGGCTGGTCAGCACGGCGACCGGTGGCTGGTGCGCGCCGGTGCACGGGGTGCCGTTGACCGCGAAGTTCGTCGGCGCGGTGTTGGTGCCGCTGTAGGTGAACTGTCCGCCGGTGGAGACGGCGGCGCCGGCCGCGATCCGCGCGTTGTAGGAGGCGTTCTTCACGGTGACCGAGCGGCCGGACTGGGACCACGTGCCGTTCCAGCCGTTCGTCAGCTTCTGGTCACCCGCGTAGGAGTAGGTCAGCGTCCAGCCGTCGAGGGCGTCGGTGCCGCGGTTGGTGAGGGTCAGATCCGCGGTGAAGCCGGAGCCCCAGTCGTTGGTCCGGTAGTCCACGCTGCACTGAAGTGCCGCGGCCCGGGCGGGTGTCGAGCCGGTGCCGACCATGGTGAGGGGAAGCGCGAGGGCCGCCGCCGCGGCCGTCCACAGGTGCCGTGTGCCTCGGCGTCTGCGTCTGCGTCGGGGATGCATGGTGCTGGTTCCTCCTTGCGGCTCGAAGAGGGGGGAGGGGAGGAGCGACAAGCCTTGAACCAGTGGGAGCGCTCCCATAGTGAGGAGGGGGCTCCGGGCGGTCAAGGTGTGTGAAGAGTCGAAATGATTCGACGGGGGCGGCGGACGGAAAATCGGTGACTCCTCTGTTCTTTGCCGTCACTTGGCGCTACCTTCGCTGGCACCAGTGGGAGCGGTTCCATCAGTCGGCGCGTCCGTCACGGCGTGCCCGAACTGCAAGGAGTCGCTCGTGCGACACCCCCCGCTCCACCTCCCGCGTTCAGGACTTTTAGCCGCCGATGCGGCGGGTCCGGCGCGCGATCGGCCGCTGTACCGGTGCACAGCTCCCCCCGCGGGCCGCCTCCCCCCGCCCGCGGGCCGTTCCCGACCTCCGACCGCGTCGGCACCCCCATGCCGTCCGGCGGCGAGCCGCGCCCGCCAGTCGCGCGGCACCGCACGACCGCACCCGCACCCGCACCCCGACGAAAGAAGGAACCCCCACTCATGACCCGGACCAGAACCGCGATGCTCGCCGCCCTGACGCTGGTCGCCGGCGCCTCCGGCACGGCCCTCGCCGCCCACACCGCGACCGCCGGCGCGGCGGCCGCCGCCTGTACCGTCGACTACAAGGTGCAGAACGACTGGGGCAGCGGCTTCACCGCCGCCGTGACCGTCACCAACAACGGCGCCGCCACGTCCAGCTGGAAGCTGGGATGGACGTACGCCGGCAGCCAGAAGGTGACCAACGCCTGGAACGCGAAGGTCAGTCAGAGCGGTGCCGCCGTCACGGCCGCCAACGAGTCCTACAACGGCACTCTCGCCACCGGCGGTTCGGCGAGCTTCGGCTTCCAGGGCACCTACAGCGGCAGCAACGCGATCCCGGCCACCTTCACCCTCAACGGCGTGACCTGCAACGTCGACGGCGGGCCGACCGACCCCACCGACCCGACCGACCCCACGGACCCGACCGACCCCACCGGACCGTCCGACCGGGTGGACAACCCCTACGCCGGCGCCAAGGGATACGTGAACCCGGAGTGGTCCGCGAAGGCGGCGGCCGAGCCCGGCGGCAGCCGGATCGCCAACCAGCCCACCGGCGTCTGGCTGGACCGGATCGCGGCCATCAACGGCGCCAACGGCGGCATGGGCCTGCGCGACCACCTCGACGAGGCGCTGAAGCAGAAGGGCTCCGGCGAGCTGTACGTCCAGCTCGTCATCTACAACCTGCCCGGACGCGACTGCTCGGCGCTCGCCTCCAACGGCGAGCTGGGCCCGACGGAGATCGACAAGTACAAGACGCAGTACATCGACCCGATCGCCGCGATCCTCGCCGACCCGAAGTACGCCTCGCTGCGGATCGTCACCACGGTCGAGATCGACTCCCTGCCGAACCTCGTCACCAACGTCTCGGGCCGGCCGACCGCCGTGCCCAACTGCGACGTGATGAAGGCCAACGGCAACTACCAGAAGGGCGTCGGCTACGCCCTCAACAAGCTCGGCGACATCGGCAACGTCTACAACTACATCGACGCCGGCCACCACGGCTGGCTCGGCTGGGACGACAACTTCGGCCCCTCCGCCGACATGTTCAAGACGGCCGCCACCACCGAGGGCGCGACCCTGAGCGACGTCCACGGCTTCATCGTCAACACCGCCAACTACAGCGCGCTGAAGGAGGACCACTTCAAGATCACGGACAGTGTGAACGGCACGTCCGTGCGCCAGTCCAAGTGGGTCGACTGGAACCGCTACACCGACGAGCTCTCCTACGCCCAGGCCATGCGCGACAAGCTGGTGTCGATCGGGTTCGACAGCAAGATCGGCATGCTCATCGACACCTCCCGCAACGGCTGGGGCGGTACCCAGCGGCCCACCGGCCCCGGCGCCACGACCAGCGTCGACACCTACGTCAACGGCGGCCGCTACGACCGCCGCATCCACCTCGGCAACTGGTGCAACCAGTCCGGAGCCGGCCTCGGCGAACGGCCGAAGGCCAACCCCGAGCCGGGCATCGACGCCTACGTGTGGATGAAGCCGCCGGGGGAGTCGGACGGCGCGAGCCAGGAGATCCCGAACGACGAGGGCAAGGGCTTCGACCGGATGTGCGACCCGACGTACACCGGCAACGCCCGCAACGGCAACAGCATGTCCGGCGCCCTCGCGAACGCGCCGATCTCCGGGAAGTGGTTCTCCGCGCAGTTCCAGGAGCTGATGAAGAACGCCTACCCGCCCCTGTCGTGAGCGGGCCCGCGCGTAGGTAGACACCGTCGGGGTCCGGTCCGCCAGGGCCGGACCCCGCACGGCCGCTTTGCGATTCCGGCAACGGAACTTGCCCCGGCGCGGTGAGTCGTCGCACCCTGACGGCCCCGCGAACGGAAGGCAGACCGGCATGGCGCACGACCACCAGCACGACCACGACCCCACGGGCGGTCACCACCACGAGCACGGTCACCACCACGCCGACCTCGACTGGGCCGCGATGGCCCCGGAACTGGAGGCGCAGGCGGAGCTGTACACCCCGCTGTACCGGCGGGCCATGGCCTGGCTGGCCGGGGAGGTGACGGAACCGGGGCTGGTCGTCGACGTGGGCAGCGGGCCGGGCGTCGTGTCCTGCCTGATCGCCGACGCCTTCCCGGGTGCCCGGGTCGTCGCCGTCGACGGGGCCGGGCCGCTCCTGGACCGGGCCCGTGACCGGGCCGCCCGCCTCGGCGTCGCCGACCGGTTCGGCACCCTGACCGGCGACCTGCCGGGTGTACTGGACGAGCTCGGCCGCCCCGCCGACCTGCTGTGGGCGAGCCAGAGCCTGCACCATCTGGGCGACCAGCGCGCCGCCCTCGCCGCGCTCGCCGGACGTCTCGCCCCCGGCGGCACCCTGGCGATCCTGGAGGGCGGGCTGCCCGCCCGCTTCCTGCCCCGGGACCTCGGCATCGGACGCCCGGGGCTCCAGGCGCGGCTGCACGCCGCCGAGGAGGACGCGTTCGCCTCGATGCGCGAGAGCCTGCCGGACTCCGTGGCCGAGACCGAGGACTGGCCGGCGCTGCTGACCGCGGCGGGCCTGACGCACACCGGCACCCGCAGTTTCCTGCTGGACCTGCCCGCCCCGCTCGGCGACGAGGCCCGCGCCTACGTGACCGCCTCCCTGTCCCGGCAGCGCGAACGGTTCGCCGACGGGCTCGGCCCCGACGACCGGGCCACCCTGGACCGGCTCCTCGACCCCACCGACGAGGCGGGCGTGCACCGGCGGCCGGACGTCTTCGTCCTGCTGGCGCACACGGTGTACACGGCGGTGCGGCCGACGGTCCCGAACGCATGACGAAGGGGGCCCGGTCCGCGCGGACCGGGCCCCCTCCTCACGCGTGGTGCCCGAGCGGTCAGGCCATGTTGAACTGCGCCGGGTCCGGACCCAGGCGGCGGTCCTCGTTCAGCGCGCTGATCGCCGCGAGGTCCTCGGCGTCCAGCTCGAAGCCGAACACGTCGATGTTCTCCTTGATCCGCGACGGCGTCACGGACTTCGGGATCACCACGTTGCCGAGCTGGAGGTGCCAGCGCAGCACGACCTGGGCCGGGGTGCGGTCGTGCTTCTGGGCGATCGCCACGATGGCCGGGATCTCCAGGATGCCCTTGCCCGACCCGAGCGGGGACCACGCCTCGGTGGCGATGCCCTGCTTCGCGTGGACCTCGCGGGAGGCGTGCTGCTGGAGGTGCGGGTGCAGCTCGATCTGGTTGACGGCCGGGACGACCGACGTCTCGGCGATCAGCCGCTCCAGGTGCTCCGGCAGGAAGTTGGACACGCCGATGGCCCGGACCCGGCCGTCGGCGTGCAGCTTCTCGAACGCCTTGTACGTGTCGACGTAACGGTCCTTCGCCGGCACCGGCCAGTGGATCAGGTAGAGGTCCACGTACTCGAGGCCGAGCTTGTCCAGCGACGCGTCGAAGGCGCGCAGCGTGGAGTCGTACCCCTGTTCGCTGTTCCAGAGCTTGGTGGTGACGAAGAGGTCCTCGCGGGCGACGCCGGAGGCGGCGATGGCCTTGCCGGTGCCCTCTTCATTGCCGTAGATCGCCGCTGTGTCGATGCTGCGGTACCCGGCCTCCAGGGCCTGGGCGACGGCCGTCTCGGCCTCGTCGTCCGGCACCTGCCAGACGCCGAAGCCCAGCTGGGGCATCTCGACGCCGTTGTTCAGGGTGATCGGGGGGACCTTGCTGCTCACGAGCTCTTGATCCTTCGGTTGTGGTCAGGTGGTACTCCCATCGTCAACGATCACGGGGCGCCGTGCATTCCTGACCGCGGAACTCATGCCCGGTACAGGGCTTCGACCTCGGTGGAGTAGGCCTTCTCGATGGCCTTGCGCTTGAGTTTCAGCGACGGGGTCAGCAGCCCGTGCTCCTCGGTGAACGGCTGGGCCAGGATGCGGAAGGTGCGGATCGACTCGGCCTGGGACACCAGCGTGTTGGCCGCGACGACCGCCCGCCGCACCTCCGTCTCCAGGTCGGCGTCGTGCACCAGCTCGGCCGGGCTCATCCCGGGCTTGTTGCGCATCGTCAGCCAGTGGTCGACCGCGTCCTGGTCGAGGGTGATGAGGGCGGCGACGTAGGGACGGTCGTTGCCGACGACGATGCACTGGTTGACCAGCGGATGGTCCCGGACGCGCTCCTCCAGCAGGCCCGGCGAGACGCTCTTGCCGCCGGAGGTCACCAGGATCTCCTTCTTGCGGCCGGTGATGGTGAGGTAGCCGTCCTCGTCCAGCGACCCCAGGTCACCGGTGGCCAGCCAGCCGTCCTGGAGGGTCTCGTCGGTGGCCTTCGGGTTGTTGAGGTAGCCCTGGAAGACGTTGCCGCCGCTCAGCCAGATCTCGCCGTCGTCCGCGATGTGCACCGAGACGCCCGGGATGGGGCGGCCGACCGTGCCGTAGCGGGTGAGCTCGGGCGGGTTGGCGGTGGCCGCGGCGGTGGACTCGGTCAGGCCGTAGCCCTCGTAGATCTGCACGCCCGCGCCCGCGAAGAACAGCCCGAGCCGCCGGTCCATCGCCGAGCCGCCCGACATGGCGTTGCGGATGCGTCCGCCCATCGCCGCGCGCACCTTGGTGTAGACGAGCTTGTCGAAGAGCTGGTGCTGCATGCGCAGGCCCGCCGAGGGGCCCGGGCCGATGCCCCAGGCCTTGGCCTCCACCGCCTCCGCGTACTTCACCGCCACGTCGACGGCCTTCTCGAAGGGGCCGGACCTCCCCTCCTTGTCGGCCTTGCGCCGGGCCGCGTGGAACACCTTCTCGAAGATGTAGGGCACGGCCAGGATGAAAGTCGGCCGGAAGGCGGCCAGGTCGGGCAGCAGCGCGGCGGCGTTCAGCTGCGGCTGGTGGCCGAAGCGGACCCGGCCCCGGATCGCCGCGACCTCCACCATCCTCCCGAAGACGTGGGCGAGCGGCAGGAACAGCAGGGTCGACGCCTCGTCGCCCTTCCTGGAGTGGAACACCGGCTCCCAGCGCTCGATGACGGTGTCCGCCTCGTACATCAGGTTGCCGTGCGAGATGACGCAGCCCTTGGGGCGGCCCGTGGTGCCCGAGGTGTAGATGACGGTGGCGACCGAGTCGGGCGTGACCGCCTGCCGGTGCCGGTGCACCACCTCGTCGTCGAGGTGCGCACCGGCGTCGTACAACTGCTGGACGGCGCCGGAGTCGAGCTGCCACAGGCCGCGCAGGTGCGGCAGCCGGTCGATGACGGTGGCGATCGTCATCGCGTGGTCCTCGTGCTCCACGACCGCCGCCGTCACCTCGGCGTCGTACAGCATCCACAGGCACTGCTCGGCCGAGGACGTCGGGTAGACCGGCACCACCTGGGCGCCGATCGTCCACAGGGCGAAGTCGAAGAGCGTCCACTCGTAGCGGGTGCGGGACATGATGGCGACCCGGTCGCCGAAGCGGATGCCCTGCGCGAGCAGTCCCTTGGCCAGGGCCAGTACCTCGTCGCGGAACGCGCCGGCGGTCACGTCCCGCCACCGTCCGTCCTCGTCCTTGCGGCCCAGCGCGATGTGCTGCGGGTCGTCCTCGGCATGCCGGAAGACCACGTCGGCCAGACCGCCCACCGGTGGTGCCGACGCCGTCGGAGGGTTGGTGAACTCGCGCAAACCCCGCTCCCCGCTCCTGGTGACGCCCCGCACGGCGCGGTGAAAGCTACCCCACCCGGAGCGGGGGCGGGAGGGCCGGCGAAAGCGGACCGGGCCCGTGTCCGCGCTGGTCAGTGAAGGAAAATGCGCTCACATGGGGAAGGGTCGGACACTTTCCTGACCGTTGCGCGTGATTCGGTGCCCTAATCTCCACCGAATCTGTACGCCGCGCTTACCGCCGGTACGGAGCCGTGGACGCCGCGGTCTCCTCCTTCAGCGCGGGCGCCCCGGATTCCGTCACACCTGCGTCCGGACGGCCGCGGTCCGCCCGGACCAGGACGAGCACCAGCACCCCGGCGAGAGCCGCGACCGCGCCCGCGGCCACCGCCGCCGCGTTCAGCCCCGAGGCGAAGGCGGCCCGCAGCGCGTGCTCTCCGAACGCCTCCCGCAGGGCGCCTGCCGCACCGCCCGCCAGACCGTGCGCCGCCTCCTGCGGCAGCGTGTCCGACATCCGCGAGGTCAGCACCGTGCCGAAGACGGCGATGCCGAGGGCGTAGCCGAGCTGCCGGAAGGTGTTGACCGCACCGCCCGCCATCCCGGACCGCTCCGGCTCCACCGCCGCCAGCGCCGCCCCCGAGATGCCCGGCGATACCAGCCCGGTCCCGACGCCCACCAGCAGCAGCCCCGGCACCAGCGCGGACGCGCCGGAGCCGGCGTCCAGGAACGCCATGCAGAACTGGCCCGCCGCGATCAGCAGCAGTCCGCCCCCGACGGTGAACCGCGCCGGCACCCCGTGCAGCAGCCGCCCGCCCGCCGCGGCCACCACGAACGACGCCAGCGACAGCCACAGGAACACCGCCCCGCCCCGCACCGGGCTCATCCCGAGCAGCGTCTGCAGCCATATCGAGGTGTACGCCATGACGCCGAACGCCGCCGCGTTGAACGCGAGCGCGCCCAGCATCACGCCCGAGAACGCGGGCCGCAGGAACAGCCGCGGGTCCAGCAGCGGATCGGCGACCCGCCGCTCCACCGCCGCGAAGGCACCCAGCGCCACGGCCGCGAGACCGAAGGCGGCGAGGGTGCCGCCCTCCGTCCAGCCGTGCGAGCCGGCCCGCACCGCCCCGTACGTCACCGCACCGGCGAACGCGGCGAAGACGGCCGTACCCGCCCAGTCCACGCGGCGCCCGCGCGGGGCCCGCGACTCCGGCACCACGCGCAGCGTCAGCCACACCGCCGCCACGCTCACCGGCAGGTTCACGTAGAAGATCCACCGCCAGCCGGGGCCGTCGGTGAGCAGCCCGCCCAGCACCGGGCCCACGGCCGCCGCGGCGCCGCTGACCGCGCCCCACACCCCGAGCGCCACCGACCTCCGCCGCCCCTGGTAGACGGAGCCCAGCAGCGGCAGCGTCGTGGCGAACATCGCCGCCGCGCCCACTCCCTGCACGCCGCGCGCGGCGACCAGCATCCCCGGCCCGGTGGCGAGCCCGCACAGCAGCGACGCCGCCGCGAACAGCACCACGCCCGCCACGTGCACCCGGCGCCGGCCCAGCACGTCGGCCGCCGCCCCCAGCCCCAGCAGCAGCGCCGCCAGCGCCAGCGCGTATCCGTCCATCACCCACTGCAGATCGCTCAGCGACGCGTGCAGCCCCCGTGCCATGTCCGGCAGTGCGACGACCGCGATCGTCACGTCCAGCAGCAGCATGAACGTCCCGAGGCACACCGCCGTGAGCGGCCCCCATGTACGCATGTCCCGTCGTCCCCTCGTGTTCTCCGTGTACGTGTACCTCCGTACGATGAGCGCTGCCCGGCCGAACACACCGGTGTATGGCCCGTTCGCGACGGAACCCGATGGGAGTACGCACCGTGAGGATGGAATCCGATGTCTTCGACGACCTCGACCTGCGGCTGCTCGACGCGCTGGAGGTCAACGGCCGCGCCTCCTTCAGCCGGATCGGCTCCGTGCTCGGCGTCTCCGACCAGACCGTCGCCCGCCGCTACCGCAGGCTGTGCGCCGAGGGGGGCCTGCGCGTGGTCGCCGTCCGTGACGCCGACCGTCTCGGCCAGGACCACTGGACGATGCGGCTGCGCTGTGTGCCCGACAGTGCCGTGGCCGTCGCGGACGCGCTCGCCAAGCGCCCGGACACCAGCTGGATCGGGATCGCGGCGGGCGGCACGGAGATCGTCCTCGGCACCCGGCCGCGCAGTGCCGGCGACCGCGACGACCTGTTGCTCGGCAAGCTGCCCCGCACCCCGCGCGTCCTGGAGGTCCGCGCCCACCAGGTGCTGCACCGCTTCTACGGCGGTCCGAACGGCTGGCTGCGCAAGTTCCGGGTGCTCGGCGACGAGGAGGTCGCCGCCCTGCGGCCCGATCCGGCGCCGCACGCCACGGGGCCCGCCCGCATCGATCCCGAGGACGAACCGCTGCTGGCGGTCCTGGAGCGCGACGGCCGCGCCGGCTACCCGGAGCTGCGGCGCGCCACCGGCCGTTCCGAGTCCGCCGTCAAGCGCCGCCTCGCCGCGCTGCTCGGATCCGGCGCCGTCTACATCGACGTGGAGTACCACTCCGAGATCCTCGGCTACCCGTTGGCCGCCTTCCTGTGGATCACCACCAGCCCGGCCGCGCTCCACCGGGTCGGCGAGGCGCTCGCCGCGCACGACGAGATCGCCCACGCCGCCGCGACGGCCGGCCCGTCCAACATCATCGCCACCGCCGTCGTCCGCAGCACCGCCGACCTGTACGCCTACCTGAGCGGCCCGCTCGGCCGGCTGGAGGGCGTCCACCACGTGGAGGCGGCGCCGTTCCTGCGCCGGGTCAAGCAGCTCACCTACGCGAGGCCGGCCCGCTGAGTCCGGTGCAGCCGGTCGCCGCCGGCCAGGATCGCCGCCGCGAGGGCGTCCGCGGCGCCCTGCGCGGAGGGCCGGCGCCTTCCGTGCACCAGCACGAAGTCGACGTGGCCCAGCTCCGGCAGCCCGGCCCGGTCCGGCACCTGCACCAGGCCGGGCGGGACGAGGCCCCGCGAGTGCGCCATCACGCCGAGGCCGGCGCGGGCGGCCGCGATCAGCCCGTTGAGGCTGCCGCTGGTGCAGGCGACGCGCCACTCGCGGCCCTGCCGCTGCAGCGCGTCCAGCGCGAGCGCGCGGGTGATGCCGGGCGGCGGATAGACGATGAGCGGCACCGGACGGTCGGGATCGAGGCGCAGCCGCTCCGCGCCGATCCACACCAGCCGGTCGCGCCGGACCGGCTCGCCGCGCGGGTCCTCGGGGCGCCGCTTGGCCAGCACCAGGTCGAGCTTCCCGGCGGCCAGCTGTTCGTGGAGCGTGCCGGACAGTTCCACGGTCAGCTCCAGGTCGACCTCCGGGTGCTCCTGCCGGAAGCTCTCGAGGATCTCCGGCAGCCGGGTCAGCACGAAGTCCTCGGACGCCCCGAAGCGCAGCCTGCCGCGCAGCCGGGTGCCGGTGAAGAAGGCCGACGCCTGCTCGTGCACCTCCAGGATGCGGCGCGCGAAGCCGAGCATCGCCTCGCCGTCCTCGGTCAGCTCCACGGAGTGCGTGTCACGCGTGAACAGCTGCCGCCCGGTGGCGTCCTCCAGCCGCCGCACGTGCTGGCTCACGGTCGACTGGCGCAGCCCGAGCCGCCGTGCCGCCTGCGTGAAGCTCAGCGTCTGGGCCACGGTCAGGAAGGTCCGCAGCTGGGAGGGGTCGTACACGCGCCCCACCGTACCCGGTGATCGCTTCGTGTGATGACAGTGAGAGCGGTGTACCGGATTCCCGATCGCCGGGCGGGGGAGCAGGATGGGACAGGGGCCCGTGGCTCCCGGAGCACGAAGAGAACGAGCAAGTGGAGCACTGTGAAACGCCTGCGACGGCCGCGCCGGATGCCGGTCGACCCCTACATCCTGCTGCTGCTCGGGACGGTGGGCCTCGCGGCGCTGCTGCCGGCCCGCGGGACGGGTGCCGATGTCGCCTCCGGGGCCTCCACGGTCGCGATCGCGTTCCTCTTCTTCCTGTACGGAGCCCGGCTCTCCACCCGTGAGGCGATGGACGGGCTGCGCCACTGGCGGCTCCACGTCACCGTGCTGGCCTGCACCTTCGTCGTCTTCCCGCTGCTGGGCCTCGCGGCCCGCGGCCTCGTCCCGGCGCTCCTGAGCGACCCCCTGTACCAGGGGCTGCTCTTCCTCACCCTGGTCCCGTCCACGATCCAGTCGTCCATCGCCTTCACCTCGATCGCCCGCGGCAACGTGCCCGCCGCGATCTGCGCGGGCTCCTTCTCCTCGCTCGCGGGCATCGTGCTCACCCCGCTGCTGGCCGCGGCCCTGCTGGGCAACAGCGGGGGAGGATTCTCCGCCGACTCGCTGATCAGGATCGTGCTGCAGCTGCTGGTGCCGTTCGTCGCCGGCCAGGTGCTGCGCCGCTGGATCGGGGGGTTCGTGGCCCGGCACAAGAAGGTGCTCGGACTGGTGGACCGCGGCTCGATCCTCCTCGTCGTGTACACCGCGTTCAGCGAGGGCATGGTGCAGGGCATCTGGCACCAGGTGAGCCCGGCCCGGCTGGCCGGCCTGCTGGTCGTGGAGGCGGCGCTGCTCGCCGTGATGCTGCTGCTGACCTGGTACGGGGCGAGGGCGCTGGGCTTCGGCCGGGCCGACCGGATCGCGATCCAGTTCGCCGGCTCCAAGAAGTCCCTCGCCTCCGGCCTGCCCATGGCGAGTGTGCTGTTCGGCGCGCACGCCTCGCTCGCCGTGCTGCCGCTGATGCTCTTCCACCAGATGCAGCTGATGGTGTGCGCGGTCATCGCCAAGCGGCGGGCGCACGACCCCGAGGCGTCCGCCGCGGACGAGCCGGCCGAGACGTCACGGACGGCCGTCGGCACGGGCGGACGCTCCCGCTGAGCCGCGTCCCGGGACAACGCGCCGGCGGACTCCTCAGGGGACGAGTACGACCTTCCCGAGGTTGCGGCGCGACGTGACGGCCTCGTGCGCCTTCGCCGCGTCCTCCAGCCCGAACCGTCCGTGCACGGCGGGCCGGAGCGTTCCCTCGGCGAACAGACGCCACAGCTCCCGGCGCCACTGTTCGTACAGCTCCGGCTGCTCGCGGGCGACGCGCGCCATCTGGAACCCGGTCACCGTCCGGGCGGCCACCAGCAGGTCGTACGCCCGGACGGTCCCGCCGCCCGAGCTGTACGCCACCAGCCGGCCGCCCGGGGCGAGGGCGGCGACGGCCGGAGTGAGCAGGTCGCCGCCCACCCCGTCGAGGACGTGGTCGACCGGCTCGCCCCAGTCGTCGTCGCCGTAGACGACGATCTCGTCGGCGCCGAGGGAGCGCACGAAGTCCGCCTTGGCCGGGTCGGAGACGGCGCCCACGACGCGGGCCGCGCCGCGGGTCCGCGCGAGCCGCACGGCGAGCTGGCCGACCCCGCCGGCCGCGGCCGTCACGAGCACCGACTCGCCCGGCCGGGGCTGGGCGGCCGACAGGGCGCCGAGCGCCACCAGGCCGCTGCGGACCAGGGCGACCGCGTCGACGGCACCGGCCCCGTCGGGGACGGGTGAGGCCATCTCCTGGCGCAGCACGGCGAAGTCGGCGTAGCCGTGCCCGAAGCAGAGGCCGGTCACCCGGTCGCCCGCCCGGAAGCCGGTCACGCCGTCGCCGGTGGCCACCACCTCCCCGGCGACCTCGCCGCCGAGCGGTATCGGCTCGGCCGCCTCGGTGACCTTGCGCACCACCGGCAGGGTGACGCCGACCGCCGCGCAGCGCACCAGCAGCTCACCCGGTCCCGGCTCGGGGACGGGGACGTGCTCGAGGAACAGCGGGCCGGCGGGGCACGAGTAACGGACGCGGCGCATGTGGGGCCTTCCCATGTCGTTGGTGGTCCCAACGATATGGGAAGGTCATAGGGGAGTCCAACGGTTTCGGCCGCGCTGGCTCAACCGCGACGGCCGAAGAGTGCGGGTGGCGACGCCCGGCGGGCGTGGGTGGCCGCGTACCTCCCCGGTCAGCCGGACCGGCGCCCGCCGCCGTCGTCGTCCGGGTCGACGCCGGTGAAGGCGGAGTCGTCCCTCGTGCCGCTGGGCCGGCCGGACCGGCCCCTGCTGCCGGTGTCCCGCATGCCCTTCTCCGGCTCGGCCGCGTGCTCCTCGCCCCGTCGCGTGCCGCTCTTCGCGACGTCACCGGGGGTCGGGGTGCGCTCCTGCGCCGACCGCTTCCGGCCCGGTCCCGGCGAGGGGGCGTGCTCCTCGGCGTGGAAGGACCGGCGGGCGCTGGGATTGTCCTGCTGCCGCGTCTCGTCGACGTCCGGGGACCAGCCGTGGTGCCCGGACTCCTGGTGCCGGCCGGTCTCGCGGCCGCCCGGTGATTTCGGTGACTTGCGCTCCTCCGGCATGTGCCGACCCGCCTGTCCGCTCGCGTGGAAAGGCACCTTCCCGTGCCCAGGACTTCTCAATTGTCCCACTCATCACCTTTCGCGACATTTCGATCCGCGTGGGCCCGGAGGTGCCCGGCTGCCGGTGTCCCGCCCCGCCGCGGTGGCGGCCATGTGGCGACGGGTCTCACCCCTGAGGGTGACGTGCGGGATTCGTGTCGACGCTCTCGGCGCGGGATGTCCGACCATCGCAGGCATCCGGTCACCTCGCGCCGCCGCCGGCGGCACCGTCCGAAGGGTCGCCATGCGCATCCCGCTCGTCGCCGACGCCCGTCGGCTGGACCGCCCGAGCGTGCGCGTCCTCGCGGTTCACCGCCGGGGTCACCCGACCGGCCGAGCGCGGGGCGGTCTCCCCGGGGGTGATCCGCGCGATCCGGGAGCGGGCGGTCGGGCGCCTGTGCGCCGTCCTCCTCGCGCCGGGTGGCGCCGTATCGCGCGGCTCGCCGGGCCTTCGATCGCGAAGGAACGGCGTCCGTCCGAACGGCCGCTTCGAGTGCGGTGGCCGCCGCGGTGGCCGATTCTGGGCAGCATCACGGGCCTGTCGGTCCGGTCTGTCGTATTCCTCCCCTGGAGGCAGTGATGAACGCAGCAATCCCGGCCACGAGCGCCGAGCCGGAGGCCTCCGGCGCCCCCGGCACGGACGAGAAGCCGATCCACATCCTCTGGATCAACGCCGGGCTGAGTTGCGACGGCGACTCGGTCGCCCTGACGGCCGCGATGCAGCCCAGCATCGAGGAGATCGCCCTCGGGGTGCTGCCGGGCCTGCCGAAGATCGCCGTCCACTGGCCGCTCATCGACTTCGAGTGCGGACCGGTCGGCGGGGCGGACACCTTCATCGAGTGGTTCTTCAAGGGCGAGCGCGGCGAGATCGACCCCTTCGTCCTGGTGGTCGAGGGATCCATCCCGAACGAGGCGATCAAGCAGGAGGGGTACTGGTGCGGCTTCGGCGACAATCCGGAGACCGGCCAGCCCATCACCACCAGTGAGTGGATCGACCGGCTCGCCCCCAAGGCGCTGGCGGTCGTGGCGATCGGCACCTGTGCCACGTACGGCGGCATCCACGCCATGGCCGGGAACCCCACCGGCGCGATGGGAGTGCCCGACTACCTCGGCTGGGACTGGAAGTCGCAGGCGGGCATCCCGATCGTCTGCGTACCGGGCTGCCCCATCCAGCCCGACAACTTCGCCGAGACCCTGACCTACCTCCTCTACCAGGCCGCCGGGTCGGCGCCGATGATCCCGCTGGACGACAAGCTCCGCCCGAGCTGGCTGTTCGGCGCGACCGTGCACGAGGGATGCGACCGGGCCGGCTACTACGAGCAGGGCCAGTTCGCCACCTCGTACGACTCGCCCAAGTGCTCGGTGAAACTGGGCTGCTGGGGACCGGTCGTGAAGTGCAACGTGACCAAGCGCGGCTGGATGAACGGCATCGGGGGCTGCCCGAACGTGGGCGGCATCTGCATCGCCTGCACCATGCCCGGATTCCCCGACAAGTTCATGCCGTTCATGGACGAGCCGCCCGGCGGCAAGTTCTCCAGCACCGCCAGTGGCGCCTACGGCGCGGTCATCCGCAGGCTGCGGACCATCACGGCCAGAACGGTGGACAAGGAGCCCAAGTGGCGGCACACCGGCCGGGAGATCACCACCGGCTACCGGCCCCCCTGGTGACCGCCGCCGCGCCCGCTCCACCGGCCCGCCGAGGCACCGGCCGACGACCAGCTCACCGACCCGACCCGACCGAAGGGCAGCACAGACACAATGGCGACCTCGACGACGACCGGTGACGGCACCGGCCTGGTGGAGATGGCGTGGGACCCGATCACCCGGATCGTGGGCAGCCTCGGCATCCACACGAAGATCGACTTCAAGCAGAAGAAGGTCGCCGAGTGCTACAGCACCTCGTCGGTCTTCCGCGGCTACAGCGTCTTCATGCGGGGCAAGGACCCGCGTGACGCGCACTTCATCACCAGCCGCATCTGCGGCATCTGCGGCGACAACCACGCCACCTGCTCGGTGTACGCGCAGAACATGGCGTACGGCGTGAAGCCGCCCCACCTGGGCGAATGGATCATCAACCTCGGCGAGGCCGCCGAGTACATGTTCGACCACAACATCTTCCAGGAGAACCTGGTCGGGGTCGACTACTGCGAGAAGATGGTCCGCGAGACCAACCCCGGCGTGCTGGAGCTCGCCGAACGCACCGAGGCGCCGCACGCCGCGGAGCACGGCTACCGCACCATCGCCGACATCATGCGCTCGCTCAACCCGCTGGAGGGCGAGTTCTACCGCGAGGCGCTCCAGGTCAGCCGCTACACCCGCGAGATGTTCTGCCTGATGGAGGGCCGCCACGTGCACCCCTCCACGCTCTACCCGGGCGGCGTCGGCACCATCGGCTCGGTCCAGCTCTTCACCGACTACATGTCCCGGCTCATGCGCTACGTCGAGTTCATGAAACGGGTCGTGCCGCTCCACGACGACCTCTTCGACTTCTTCTACGAGGCCCTGCCCGGCTACGAGGAGGTCGGCCGCCGACGGGTGCTGCTCGGCTGCTGGGGCGCGCTCAACGACCCCGAGTACTGCGACTTCACCTACGCCAACATGTCGGACTGGGGACGGCGCATGTTCGTCACCCCGGGCGTGATCGTGGACGGCAAGCTCGTCACCAACGACCTCACCGAGATCAACCTCGGCATCCGCATCCTGCTCGGCAGCTCGTACTACGAGGACTGGGAGGGCCAGGAGCAGTTCGTCACGCACGACCCGCTCGGCAACCCGGTCGACCCGCGCCACCCGTGGAACCAGCACACCATCCCGGCACCGCAGAAGCGGAACTTCGACGACAAGTACAGCTGGGTCATGTCACCGCGCTGGTTCGACGGCAAGGAACACCTCCCGCTCGACACCGGCGGCGGTCCCATCGCCCGGCTGTGGTCCACCGCCCTGTCCGGGCTCGTCGACATCGGCTACGTCAAGGCCACCGGCCACAGCGTCGTCATCAACCTCCCGCGCACGCTCACCAAGCCGGAGACCACCTTCGAGTGGAAGATCCCGAAGTGGAGCAACGCGCTGGAGCGCAACCGCGCCCGGACCTACTTCCAGGCCTACTCGGCCGCCGTCGCCCTGCACTGCGCCGAGATGGGCCTCGCCGAGGTACGCGCCGGACGCACCCAGACCTGGGAGAAGTTCGAGGTGCCCGAGGAGTCCATCGGCGTCGGCTTCACCGAGGCGGTGCGCGGCGTGCTCTCCCACCACATGGTCATCCGGGACGGGAAGATCGCCAACTACCACCCGTACCCGCCGACCCCGTGGAACGCGTCCACCCGCGACACCTACGGCACCCCCGGCCCGTACGAGGACGCCGTGCAGAACACCCCGATCTTCGAGGAGAACACGCCGGAGAACTTCAAGGGCATCGACATCATGCGCGCCGTGCGCAGCTTCGACCCCTGCCTGCCCTGCGGCGTCCACATGTACGTCGGCGACGGCAGGACGGTGAAGTCCATGCACGTGCCCACCGGACTGAGCGGCCTGGCCGGATGAGCCGCGGGACCGACGCGGAGACGGCGGGACGCCGGGTCGAGGAGATCCTGGACCGGCTCGCCGCCTCCGGCGACCGCGCGGCGTGCGAGGCCGCCGACGAACTGGTGCGCGTCCTCATGGAGTTCTACGGCGCTGGGCTGGCCCGCGCCGTGGACCTGTTCGGCCGCGACCGCCGTGCGCCGGCGGGGGACGCCCTGGACGCCCTCCTCGGCGACGAACTCGTGGCCGGCCTGCTGGTACTGCATGGGCTGCACCCCGACGACACCCCCACCCGCATCGCCCGGGCCCTCGGGGACCTGCCGCAGCCCCTGGAGAGCACCGGCTTCGACCCGGCGACGGGCGAGCTGCGACTGCGCCGGACCGGCTCCGCGGGCTGCGGGTGCGGCGACAGCCGGGAGGCCGTCGAGGAAGCGGCACGCGACGCGCTCGCCTGTCTCGCCCCGGAGGTCACGGCCGTGGTGCTGGAGGAGGCGGTACGGGAACCGGTCCTGCTCCAGATCGGGCCGGGCCCCGCGCACCCGGCCGGCACGAGCGGCGGCCCGTCGGCCGCCACGGCCCCGTGAGCACGCGGCCGCCCGGGCCGGAACGGGCCGGACAGCGCCCCGCACCCCGGGGACTGGCCCGCTTCACCACGCCCCGGGGGCCCCGCGAGGAGCGCTGCGAACTGTGCTCGGCACCGCTGGCCGGCGACCGGCACCGGCACCTCGTCGACACCGAGAAGCGGGCGCTGGCCTGCTCCTGCGGACCCTGCGCCCAGTTGCTGGACCGCCCGGGCGCAGCGGCGGGCCGCTTCCGCACCGTTCCCGGACGCTACCTGAGCGACCCCGCGCACCGCATCGACGAGCAGGCCTGGGAACGCCTGCGCATCCCCGTCGGCGTCGCGTTCTTCTTCCACAACTCCGCGCTCGACCGGCCGGTCGCCCTCTACCCGAGCCCGGCCGGCGCGACCGAGAGCGAACTGGAGCCGGAGACGTGGCAGTCGGTCCTGGCGGCCTCCTCGCTGGCCGGGCTCCTCGAACCCGACGTCGAGGCACTGCTGCTGCGCCGCCACCAGGGCCGCGTCGAGTGCCACCTCGTACCGATCGACGTCTGCTACGAACTGGTGGGCCGTATGCGACTGCGCTGGCAGGGCTTCGACGGGGGCGCGGAGGCGCGCGCCGACCTGGACGCCTTCTTCGCCGAGGTCCGGGACCGGGCCCGCGAGCCCCGGGGGAGCCGATCGTGACCGACTTCGCCTTCACCTGCACCGGGGTGCGCGCCGACCCGTACGCGGCCGGCCCCACCCTCGTCTTCCGGCTGCGTGTCACCGCCTCCCCGGGCACCCGCGTGCACGCGCTGGCGCTGCGCTGCCAGATCCGCGTCGAACCCGCGCGCCGGGGCTACGCCGACGGCGAGGCCCGGGCGCTGACCGACCTGTTCGGGGAGCGGTCCCGCTGGGGCAGCAGCCTCAAGCCCGTGCAGTTCGCCCAGGTCCCGGTGATGGTCCAGGGCTTCACCGGCGAGACCGAGACCGACGTGGTGGTGCCCTGCACCTACGACATGGACATCGCCTCCGCCCGGTACTTCCACGCCCTGGAGGAGGGCGAGGTGCCGCTGCTGATGCTGTTCTCCGGCACCGCCTTCACCGGTGCCGGCGGCTTCCACGTGGAGCCGGTTCCCTGGGACCGGGAGGCCACGTGCCGGATGCCGGTGAAGACCTGGCGGGAGATGGTCGAGCAGCACTTCCCGGGCTCGGGCTGGGTGCGGCTGCCGAACGACACCTTGGACGCGCTGCTCGCCCACCGGTCCCGGAAGGCGCTGCCCTCGTGGCAGGCGACCGTCGAGGACCTGCTGCGGGCGGCCGGGGAGAGAACACCGTGACGACACCGACGACCCCGACGACACCGACGACCCCCGCGGCCCCGGCGAGGACGACGACGCCGGACTTCGCCCCGGCGACCGAGGCCCGCATGGCCGTCGCCCGCCACGTGGCCGACACCGTGCTGTTCGAGGGATACGTGCTCTACCCGTACCGGGCCTCGGCCACCAAGAACCGGCTGCGCTGGCAGTTCGGAGTCCTCGTGCCCCCGTCCTGGACCGCGGTCGCCGAGGAGCACGACTTCCAGCGCACCGAGCTGCTGATGGAACCCCGGCGGGGGGCGACCCTCGCCTTGGAGACGCGCTTCCTGCACGCCGGCCGGCGCACCGTCCAGCGGGCGCTGCCGGACGGCGGCTTCGAGACGGTGCCCGAACTGCGCCTGGACGACCGGGTGCTGGTTCCCTGGGACGAGGGACACGAGGAGCAGGTGCGGCTCACCGTCGCCGTCGACGAGCTGGCCGGCCCGGGCGTCGTCGTGCCCTTCACCCGGCCGGCCGCCGAGACCACCGAGCCGGTCACGGACGAGGCCGGACGGGTCGTGGGCCGGCTGGTGCGCCGCCGGGAGGAGATCAGCGGGGTGCTGCGGATTGCCACGGGCGAACTGGACGGCCCGTACACCACGCGACGGCTGAGCGTGGTCGTGGAGAACACCAGCGACTGGACGCCCGCCGAGGACGCCGGCCGTGACGCCGCCCTGTCCCGCTCCCTGGTCGCCGCGCACACGCTGCTGTGCCTGGACGCCGGGCGGTTCCTGTCGCTGACGGACCCCCCGGAGTGGGCCGGCGGCGAGGTGGCCCGCTGCCGCAACCTGCACACCTGGCCCGTGCCGGCCGGCGAACCGGGCACCGAGGACCTGGTGCTCTCCTCGCCGATCATCCTGGAGGACCATCCGTCCATCGCCCCCGAGAGCCCCGGTGCCCTGTACGACGCCACGGAGATCGACGAGATCCTCGCGCTGCGCACCGCCGCCCTCACCGACGAGGAGAAGCGCGAGGCCCGGGGCACGGACGACCGGGCCGCCGCGGTGATCGACCTCGCCGACTCCCTGCCCGCGGAGGTGCTGGAACGCCTGCACGGCGCCGTACGCGGCCTGCGCGAGGTCACCACGTCCGGGACGCCCCGCACGCCGGCACCGGCGGCCGGCATGCCGGACCTCGGCCCGGCCGCCCCGTGGGCCGGCGCGGGGGGAGCGGACGGCGCCCCGCGGCCGGACACCCCGTGGTGGGACCCGGGTGCGGACGCCTCCGTGGACCCCGCCCACGACCACGTCCTGGTCGGCGGCCGGCCGGTGCGGGCGGGCAGCCGCGTCGTCCTGCGGCCCCGGCTGCGGCACACCGACGCCCAGGACCTGTTCCTCGACGGCCGCCGCGCCCTGGTCGAGGCGGTCCTGCACGACGTGGACGGGGGCGTGCACATCGCGGTCACCGTCGAGGACGACCCGGGCGCCGACATCCGCCGCGAACAGGGCCGTTACCTCTACTTCCAGCCCGACGAGGTCGACGTCGCCGACCCGGGGGAGGCCTCGTGACCGCCGAGCCGGCACCGTCCCGCCCGCACACGCTGGTCGCCGGAGTGGGCAACGTCTTCCTCGGCGACGACGGCTTCGGCGTCGAGGCCGTCCGTCTCCTGGCCGGACAGGACCTGCCCGCGGGCGTCGAGGTCACCGACACCGGCATCCGGGGCGTCCACCTGGCCTACCAGCTCCTCGACGGCTACGACACGCTGATCCTGCTGGACGCGACGGCCCGGGGCGGACCGCCGGGATCGCTCTACCTGATCGAGGCGCCGGAACCCGGCACCGGGCCGGCACCCGCCGGCACCGCCCTGGACGGGCACCGGATGTCGCCGGACGCCGTACTGGCACTGCTGGGCACCCTGTGCGCGGGCACGGGCGCCCGGCCCCCGCGGCGCGTCCTGGTGGTGGGCTGCGAACCCGGCACCGTCGAGGAGGGCATCGGCCTCAGCCCGCCCGTGGCCGCCGCGGTGCCCGACGCGGTGCGCATGGTCGGCGAACTGGTCCGCGACTCGGCCGTCGTCTGACGGCGAAGCAGCAAGCCCGAAGAGCCCCGAACCCACCCCCAACGGAGACCCCCATGAACAAGCAGCTCGTCGGTGGTGCCGCCGCCACCGTCACCGCCACCGCCCTGACGGCCTTCGTCGCCGCCTTCTGGCCCGACATCCGGCGCTACCTGCGCATCCGCAGGATGTGACGCCGGCACGGTCGCGCCTGCACCGAACGGGCTATGCGCCCGGCGTGCCGGGCGACCCGGCGCTCCGGGGCCCCCTTGAATGAGCCGCGAGACACAACCCCGGGCCAGGACGGAGTGGCGATGCACGAGATGTCCGTCGCCCTGTCGGTCGTGGACCAGGTCGAGCGGGCCGCACGGTCCCGGGGCGCGCACGGCGTCCGTCACGTGCGCGTCGACATCGGCGAACTGGCCGGCGTGGTCCCCGAAGCGCTCGGTTTCTGCTTCGAACTCGCCTGCGCCGGAACGGTCCTGGAGGGCTGCGAACTCCTCACCCGCCCGGTCCCCGGCCGGGCGTCCTGCGAGCCGTGCGGGCGGGACTGGGCGACGGGAATGCCCCCCGACATGGTGTGCTCCCGCTGCCGCGGGGCCGCCACCGGACTGCTGACGGGCCGCGAACTGACCATCACCGAAGTGCGCTGGGCCGACGCGCCCCCGGCGCACCGCACCGCCACCGCACCCCGAACCGAGGAGAACTGACGATGTGCCGCACAGTCGACCTCCGGCAGGCCGTACTGGCCAAGAACACGATGGCGGCAGGCATCCTGCGCACCGAACTGACGGCCCGCGGCACGACGGTGGTCAACCTCCTGTCCAGCCCGGGCAGCGGCAAGACGGCCCTGCTGGAGCGCGAGCTGCGGCTGGCCCGGGAGAGGGACGTCGCCGTCGCGGCCCTCACCGCCGACCTCGCCACCGAGAACGACGCCACCCGGCTGGCCCGCTCGGGAGCCCCCGTCAAACAGGTGCTGACCGACGGGCTGTGCCATCTGGAGGCGGACATGCTCGCCGGGCACCTGCACGACTGGCTGCCCGACGACACCCGCCTGCTCTTCGTGGAGAACGTCGGCAACCTCGTCTGCCCGGCCTCCTACGACCTGGGCGAGTCCCTCCGGGTCGTCCTCGCCTCCGTCACCGAGGGGGAGGACAAGCCGCTCAAGTACCCCACCGCGTTCGGCCTGGCCCAGCTCGTGATCGTCACCAAGTCCGACCTGGCCGCACCGGCCGAGTTCGACGAGGCGGCCTTCCGCGCCCACGTGCAGCGGGTCAACCCCGGCGTGGAGGTCGTCCTCACCTCCGTCCGCACCGGCGAGGGCGCCGGTGTCCTCGTCGACCGGGCGCTCGCGGCGGCCGGGGGACACGCCGTGCACGCGCCGGTGATGGCCAGGGCGCACGCGTGAGCACCGCCCCCGACGCCGGCGCGCCACCACGCCCCGCCGGGTCCGCACGTCGCGCCCGTGCCGTCGTCCGGGGCGTGGTGCAGGGCGTCGGCTTCCGTCCGTTCGTGTACGGGCTCGCCACCGGACTCGGCCTCGCCGGACACGTGACCAACACCGGCGACGGCGTCGTGGCGGAGGTCGAGGGCCCGGCGACGGCCGTCGACCTGTTCCTCGCCCGCCTCGGACCCGGCGCACCGCCCCTCGCGATCGTGGAGTCGGTGGAGACGTCCGACCTCCCGGCCACCGGCGACAGCGGCTTCCGCATCGTCCCCTCCCGGGCCGGCGACCGGGTCCGCACGCTCGTGGCACCCGACACCGCGACCTGCCACGACTGCCTGGCCGAACTCGCGGACCCCACCGACCGGCGCCACCGCCACCCCTTCATCACCTGCACGCACTGCGGCCCCCGCTTCACCATCGTCACCGGCCTGCCCTACGACCGCGCCCACACCACGATGGCGGGCTTCCCCCTGTGCCCGGACTGCGCCCGCGAGTACGACGACCCCGCCGACCGGCGCTTCCACGCCCAGCCCGTCGCCTGCCCCGCATGCGGACCGCGCCTGCGGCTCGTCACTGCGGCCGGCACCGACGCCACCGGCCCGGACGGAACCGACCCCGTGGCCGCCGCCCGCGCGCTGCTCGCCGCGGGTGCCGTACTCGCCGTCAAGGGCATCGGCGGCTACCACCTGGCCTGCGACGCCACGCGTGCCGGGACGGTCGCCGAGCTGCGCCGTCGCAAGGCCCGCGGCGACAAGCCGTTCGCGGTGATGGCCCCGGACGTCCCCGACGTCGAGCACCTCGTCCACGTCGGCCCGCTCGAGCGCGAGCTGCTCACCGGGCGGGTGCGGCCCGTCGTCCTGATGCGCCGGCGCGCCGGCGTCCGGCCCGCCCCCGGCCTGCCCGTGCCCGCCCGCGCCGTCGCGCCGGGCAGCCCCGACCTCGGCGTCATGCTGCCGTACACGCCCGTCCACCATCTGCTGCTCGGCACGGACGGTCCGGACAGCCGCACTGACGCACCCCGGCTGCTGGTCATGACGAGCGGGAACCGCTCCGGCGAACCCATCGTCACGGACGACGAAGAAGCCCTGGAGCGCCTGGCCGGGCTGGCCGACGCCTGGCTCACGCACGACCGCCCGATCCACGTCCCGTGCGACGACTCCGTGGTCCGCGTCTGCGACGGCGAGCCGCTGATGCTGCGCCGCTCCCGCGGCCACGCCCCGCTGCCCGTCGCACTGCCCGCCCCGGTGGCCCCGGCGCTGGCGGTCGGCGGCGACCTGAAGAACGTCTTCGCCCTCGCGCAGGGCGACCGGGCCTGGCTCTCCGCCCACATCGGCGACATGGACGACCTCGCCACCCAACAGGCCTTCGGCCGGGCCGAAAGCCAACTGGAGACCGTCACCGGCGTACACCCGAAGCTGCTGGTGACCGACACCCACCCGGCCTACCGGTCGGCCGACTGGGCGCGGCGGCACGCCGGGGGCCGCGCCGTGCTCCGCGTGCAGCACCACCACGCGCACATCGCCTCGGTCATGGCCGAACGGGGCCTGCCGGACGGCACCCGGGTGATCGGGGTCGCCTTCGACGGCACCGGGCACGGGGACGACGGCGCGGTCTGGGGCGGTGAGTTCCTGCTCGCGGACTACGACGGATACCACCGCTTCGCGCACCTGGCCGAGGTGCCGCTGCCCGGGGGCGACGCGGCGGTGCGGCGGCCGTACCGCATGGCGCTGGCGCACCTGCACGCGGCCGGTCTCGGCCACGACCCCGCCCTGCCGTGCACCGCCGCCTGCCCGCCCGCCGAACTCGCGGTGCTGACACGCCAGCTGGAGAGCGGCCTGAACTGTGTCCCCACCACCAGCATGGGCCGGCTCTTCGACGCCGTCTCGTCGCTGGCGGGGGTCTGCCACCACGCGGGGTACGAGGCGCAGGCCGCGATCGAGCTGGAGGCGGCGGCGGTGTCCGCGGGGGACGGCGCGGACGACGACCCGCGCTACGCCTTCGGCCTCGGCGGAGAGCGGTCCGGCGGCGCCCCGCTGACCGCCGATCCCGCGCCCCTGCTGGCCGCCGTCGCCTCGGACGTGCGCGACGGGACCGCCACGGCCCTGATCGCGCTCCGGTTCCACCACGCCGTCACCCGCATGGTGCGGACGGTGTGCGGCGCGGCCCGCGAGGCGACCGGCCTGCGGACGGTGGCACTGAGCGGCGGCGTGTTCGCCAACACGCTGCTCTCCGAGGCCTGCGCCCGCGGACTGCGCGCGGACGGCTTCACCGTGCTGCGCCATCGCGACGTCCCGCCCAACGACGGCGGACTGGCGCTCGGTCAGCTCGTCGTGGCCGCCCGTACGGGAGCCAGGAGCGGATGACCGGAGCGGGCCCGCCGCTCGACGAGCGACGCGACAAGTGAGGAGACACGCATGTGCCTGGCGGTACCCGGCAGAGTGCTGGGCGTGGAGGAACGGGACGGCACCCGAATGGCCACCGTCGACTTCGGCGGCGTGGTCAAGGAGGTGTGCCTGGAGTACCTGCCCGACCTGCAGGTCGGTGAGTACACGATCGTCCACGTCGGTTTCGCCCTGCAGCGGCTCGACGAGGAGTCGGCCCGCAGGACGCTGGAGCTCTTCGAGAACCTCGGCATGCTCCAGGAGGAGTTCGGTGACCCGTGGGAGCAGGCGGCACGGGCCGAGGGCGGCGAGGACCTCGCCGGGGAGGTGCGGCGGTGAAGTACATCGACGAGTTCCAGGACCCCGAGCTGGCGGCGCGCCTGCTCGACGACATCAGGGCCACGGTGACCCGGCCGTGGGCGCTCATGGAGGTGTGCGGCGGCCAGACCCACACCATCATCAGGCACGGCATCGACCAGCTCCTGCCGGACGAGGTGGAGTTGATCCACGGTCCGGGCTGCCCGGTGTGCGTGACCCCGCTGGAGGTCATCGACAAGGCACTGGAGATCGCCTCCCGGCCCGGCGTGATCTTCTGCTCGTTCGGTGACATGCTCCGGGTTCCGGGCACGGGCCGCGACCTGTTCCAGGTCCGGGGGGCGGGCGGCGACGTCCGCGTGGTCTACTCCCCGCTCGACGCGCTGCGCATCGCCGAGGACAACCCCGACCGCGAGGTCGTCTTCTTCGGCATCGGCTTCGAGACCACCGCCCCGCCCAACGCCATGACCGTCCACCAGGCCCGCAGACGCGGCATCCGCAACTTCAGCCTGCTGGTCTCGCACGTGCGGGTACCACCCGCGATCGAGGCCGTCATGCAGTCGCCGGACTGCCGGGTCCAGGGCTTCCTGGCCGCCGGGCACGTGTGCAGCGTCATGGGGACCGACGAGTACCCGGCGCTCGCCGAGCGCTTCGGGGTGCCCATCGTGGTGACGGGCTTCGAGCCGCTGGACATCCTGGAAGGCGTACGGCGGACCGTGCGGCAGCTGGAACGCGGCGAGCACACGGTCGACAACGCCTATCCGCGGGCCGTCCGGCCCGAGGGGAACCCGGCCGCGCGGGCGATGCTGGACGACGTCTTCGAGGTCACCGACCGCGCCTGGCGCGGCATCGGGGTCATCCCGGCCAGCGGCTGGCGCCTGTCCGACCGCTACCGGGACCACGACGCGGAGTACCGGTTCGACGTCGGCGACATCGCCACGCGCGAGCCCGCCGAGTGCCGCAGCGGTGAGGTCCTGCAGGGGCTGCTCAAGCCGCACGAGTGCGAGGCCTTCGGGACCACGTGCACCCCGCGCACACCGCTGGGAGCGACCATGGTCTCCAGCGAGGGCGCGTGCGCCGCGTACTACCTGTACCGCCGGCTGGATCTGCCGGCCCGCCCGGCGACGGCCCCGGCCGCCGCCGCGCCCGCCGTGACCCTGGAGGACAGCTCCGTTGTCTGACACCACCGCAGCACCGGACATGCTCTCCTGGACCTGCCCGGCGCCCCTGCGCGACGGTCCGCGCGTGGTGATGGGCCACGGCGGTGGCGGCACCCTGTCCGCCGAGCTCATCGAACAGATCGTGCTGCCCGCGGTCGACGGCCCGGCGCCGGCGCCGCTGAACGACTCCGCCGTGGTCGAGCTCGGCGGGGCGCGGCTCGCCTTCTCGACCGACTCCTTCGTGGTCCGGCCGCTGTTCTTCCCCGGCGGAAGCATCGGCGACCTCGCCGTCAACGGCACGGTCAACGACCTCGCGATGAGCGGAGCCCGCGCCGCCTACCTCTCCTGCGGCCTGATCCTGGAGGAGGGCGTCGAGATCGACACCGTCGCCCGGGTGTCCGAGGCGCTCGGGGCCGCCGCCCGGGCCGCCGGGGTGCGGGTGGTCACCGGCGACACCAAGGTGGTGGAGGCCGGGCACGGCGACGGCGTCTACATCAACACCTCGGGCATCGGCCTGGTGCCGGCCGGTGTCGACCTGCGCCCGGCACGGGTCGTCCCCGGCGACGTGATCCTGGTCAACGGCGCCATCGGCGTGCACGGCGTGGCCATCATGAGCGAGCGCGAGAACCTGCGGTTCGAGGCCGACGTGACGAGCGACTGCGCGGCGCTGGGCGGGCTCGTCGAGGCGATGCTGTCCGCCTGCCCGGACCTGCACGCGCTGCGCGACCCCACCCGCGGCGGTCTGGCCGCCTCGCTCAACGAGATCGCCACGGCCTCGGGGACCGGCGTCGTCGTGCGGGAGCGCGCCGTACCCGTGCCGCCCCCCGTGGCCGGCGCCTGCGCCATGCTGGGGCTGGACCCGATGTACGTGGCCAACGAGGGCAAGCTCGTCGCCTTCGCCCCCCGGGAGCACGCGGACGCGGTCCTCGCCGCCATGCGGGCCCACCCCCTGGGGGCCGACGCGGTGATCATCGGCGAGGTCGTCGCGGACCACCCGGGCATGGTCGTCGCCCGCACCGGGCTGGGCGGCACACGGGTGGTCGACATGCCGCTCGGGGAGCAGCTGCCGCGGATCTGCTGACCCGTCCGCGGGCTCGCGGCGGGCGGGGCCGGGTGCGGCGCGTCAGCCCGCCCGGCCGCGCCTGCCGGGCCGTGTGTCGAGGGTCCAGGTGTGGGTGCAGCCGGGGCACTGGAGGTGCACCCGCGGACCCTCGTTGGCTATGAGGTAGCGCCAGTGGACGGCGCAGTTCCGCTGTGCGGCGCACGTGGCGCAGCCGCGCGCGTCGTCGCAGCGGGGACAGGGGACCCAAGCCCGGCGGGCCCGGTCGGCCTGGGGATCAATGGGCAGCCGCATCGCCCGTCTCCCCTTCCCCTCCCGGCAGCACACCGGCCGCCACGAGCATCGCGTGCGTCCGCCGCTGCTCCGCGTCCAGTCCGGAGTAGAGCAGGGCGTGGGCCTCCTGCTCGGACCGCAGCGCGGCCACCGGGTCCCAGCCGGGGCCGAGCGCGGCCACCACCTCCGCCCGGCGCCGGGTCTCCTCCAGGGAGAGGTCGAGCTCGAAGGCATGGAGTCGCGGGGCGGGGTCGGCAGGCATGACGGGCGGCTTTCGCGGGGGGACGTGCTGGCCCAGCCACTCCTACCAGAGCGTGAAGGCTAGGGGAAAGGCGATGTGAGCGACGCCATCACCGGCGTCCGGCCCCCCACGGCACGCTGCATAGGCTGGCCCCATGGCCGACGCACCGCTTCCCGAGATCCGCTCCCTCCCCAGCTGGCAGCTCGGGAGGGCCGCCGCTCGGGGCCGGGCCCTGGTGGCCGGGGCGCTGGCCGCGGAGGGGCTGAAGATGTGGCACCACGTGGTGCTCTCCGCCGTCCGTGACCTCGCCCCCGTCGCCCAGGCCGACCTCGGCCGCGCCATCGGGCTCGACCCGAAGGACCTGGTCGGCGTCCTCAACGACCTTCAGGCTGCGAAGCTGGTCGTCCGCGCGCCGGACCCGGACGACCGCCGCAAGAACGCGGTGTCCCTCACCGAGGAGGGCGGGCGGGTGCTCACGCGGTGCGAGAAGGCGGCACGCGAGGCCAACGACGAACTGCTCGCGCCGCTCACCCCGGAGGAGCGGACGCAGTTCACCGACCTGGTCCGCCGGGTCGCCGCTCTCGACGCCGGCGGATGACGACGGGGCGACGGGTCAGCCCCGGGCGGCCGCGGCCTCCAGGGCGACGCGGTCCTCGCCCGCGTACACGTTCATGGAGGAGCCCCGCAGGAAGCCCACCAGCGTCAGCCCGGTCTCGGTCGCCAGGTCCACCGCCAGCGAGGACGGCGCCGACACCGCCGCGAGCACCGGGATGCCCGCCATCACCGCCTTCTGCGCCAGCTCGAAGGAGGCCCGGCCCGACACCAGCAGCACGGACCGGGACAGCGGCAGGTCGCCGTTCTGCAGGGCCCGGCCGACCAACTTGTCGACCGCGTTGTGCCGGCCCACGTCCTCCCGTACGTCCACCAGTTCGCCGTCCGCGGTGAACAGGGCCGCCGCGTGCAGGCCGCCGGTGCGGTCGAAGACCCGCTGGGCGGCGCGCAGCCGGTCGGGCAGGTCCGCCAGCAGCTCCGGGGTGACCCGGACCGGGGGAGTGTCGGCGATCGGCCAGCGGGCCGTGGTGCGCACCGCGTCCAGGCTCGCCTTGCCGCACAGGCCGCAGGACGAGGTCGTGTAGACGTTGCGCTCCAGCGTGATGTCCGGGACCGGCACGTCCGGGGCCGTCGTCACGTCGACCACGTTGTACGTGTTCGAGCCGTCGGCCGTGGCACCGGCGCAGTACACGATGTTCCTGAGGTCGCCGCTCTCGGCCAGCACCCCCTCGCTGACCAGGAAGCCGGCCGCCAGCGCGAAGTCGTCGCCCGGTGTGCGCATGGTGATCGCGAGGGGTTTGCCGTTCAGCCGGATCTCCAGCGGTTCCTCGGCCACGAGCGTGTCCGGGCGGGTGGAGACCGCTCCGTCCCGAATGCGGATCACCTTGCGTCGTTCCGTGACTCGTCCCATGTCCGTGCCCCTCGTACCGGTCGCTCCCGGTCGCGTACGTGCTGGCAGCCGAAACGGCTCTTGATGCACAGGTTGCCGTGGGTCACCGGGCCGTCGTGCGGCGGGGTGACCCCGACCGTCTCATTGTCCCGCACGTGCGGTGCCGGGTCGCGGCCCGCACCGCGGGACGCCCCCACCGTGCCCGTTCTCCTCCCGCCGCGCCTCGGGCAGAATTGGTTGTCCCCTCAACTGTCTTCTCAACCGTGCTTCGACTGCCTACGGTTGGGGACTCATGAGTCCCCCCATGGCACCCCCGGGCTGGAGCCGCTGGCTCGTTCCCCCCGCCGCACTCTCGGTCCACCTCTCCATCGGCCAGGCCTACGCCTGGTCCGTGTTCAAACCGCCCCTCGAGTCCGCGCTCGGACTCAGCGGCACGCAGAGCGCGCTGCCCTTCCAGCTCGGCATCGTCATGCTCGGCCTGTCCGCCGCCTTCGGCGGCACGCTCGTGGAACGGCACGGGCCGCGCTGGGCGATGACCGTCGCGCTGGTCTGCTTCTCGTCCGGCTTCCTGATCTCCGCGCTCGGCGCCGCGGTGGAGCAGTACTGGCTGATCGTCCTCGGCTACGGCTTCGTCGGCGGGATCGGCCTCGGCATCGGCTACATCTCCCCGGTCTCGACGCTGATCAAGTGGTTCCCGGACCGGCCGGGCATGGCCACCGGCATCGCCATCATGGGCTTCGGCGGCGGCGCGCTGATCGCCTCGCCCTGGTCGGCCCAGATGCTGGAGTCCTTCGGCGCCGACAGCTCGGGCATCGCGCTGGCGTTCCTCGTGCACGGGCTGACGTACGCCGTCTTCATGCTGCTGGGCGTGCTGCTGGTCCGGGTGCCGCGCCCCGGGAAGGCCGCGGACGGCGGCCCGGACGGGGCCGGGGGCGTGCAGGTCTCGGCGCGCGAGGCGGTGCGCACCCCGCAGTTCTGGCTGCTGTGGGTCGCGCTCTGCATGAACGTCACCGCCGGCATCGGCATCCTGGAGAAGGCCGCCCCGATGATCACGGACTTCTTCGCCGACACATCCACCCCCGTGTCGGCCACGGCCGCCGCCGGGTTCGTCGCCCTGCTCTCGGCGGCCAACATGGCGGGACGGCTCGGCTGGTCCACGGCCTCCGACCTGATCGGACGCAAGAACATCTACCGCGTCTACCTGGGCGTCGGCGCACTGATGTACACGCTCGTCGCCCTGTTCGGCGACACCTCCAAGCCCCTGTTCGTCCTGTGCGCCCTCGTCGTCCTCTCCTTCTACGGCGGCGGCTTCGCCACGGCACCCGCCTACCTCAAGGACCTCTTCGGCACCTACCAGGTCGGCGCGATCCACGGGCGGCTGCTCACCGCCTGGTCCACGGCCGGGGTCCTCGGGCCGCTGATCGTGAACTGGATCGCGGACCGGCAGGAGGAGGCCGGGCGGCACGGCCCGTCCCTGTACGGACTGTCGTTCGTCATCATGATCGGGCTGCTGGCCGTCGGCTTCGCGGCCAACGAGCTGATCCGCCCGGTCCACGCCCGCCACCACATGACCGCCCCCGCGCAGAAGGAGGCCGCCGATGTCCCCCGACAGCAGCCAGAGTCCGCCTGACCTGCCCGACCGGCGTCCGCTGATCGCGTTCACCTGGCTCTGGGTGGGCGCGCCGCTCGCCTACGGGCTGTACGAACTCGTCCGCAAGGCGACCCAGCTGTTCACCGGATGAGGGGAACGGGCGCCCCGGACGCTGACCGAAGCCGACAAGGAGGGCGCCCGTTTCCTGTCGCTTCACCTGCCGCTGTACTCACCGGTCACTGATCACACTGGTGGATCCCGTCCCCGAGGCAACGAGGATCCATCCATGCACGGCTCGCGCATCACCGCCGTCGGCCACTACCAGCCCGCCGGGGTCCTGACCAACGAGGACCTGGCGGGCATGGTCGACACCAGCGACGAGTGGATCAGGAGCCGGGTGGGCATCCGCACCCGCCGCATCGCCGGACCCGAGGAACCCGTCGACGAGCTGGCCGGCCACGCCGCCGCGAAGGCGCTCGCCGCGGCCGGACTGACGCCCGCGGACGTGGACCTGGTGCTGGTCGCCACGTCCACCGCGATCGACCGCTCGCCCAACACGGCGGCCCGGGTGGCGGCCCGTCTCGGCATGCCCGGCCCCGCCGTGCTGGACCTCAACGTCGTCTGCGCCGGCTTCCCCCACGCCCTGGCCGCCGCCGACCATGCCGTGCGGGCCGGTTCGGCCCAGCGCGCCCTGGTCATCGGCGCGGACAAGATGTCCGAGGTGACCGACTGGACCGACCGCACCACCTGCGTGCTGGTCGGCGACGGGGCGGGGGCCGCCGTCGTGGAGCCCTGCGCCCCGGGCACGGACCCGGGGATCGGTCCCGTCCTGTGGGGCTCGGTGCCCGAGATGGGCAACGCGGTCCGCATCGAGGGCACGCCCCCGCGGTTCGCGCAGGAGGGGCAGAGCGTCTACCGCTGGGCCACCACGAAACTGCCCGCCATCGCGCGCCGGGCCTGCGAACGCTCCGGACTCGAGCCCGCCGACCTCGCCGCCGTCGTCCTGCACCAGGCCAACCTGCGCATCATCGAACCCCTCGCCGCCCGGATCGGCGCCGTGAACGCGGTCGTCGCCCGCGACGTCGTGGAGTCCGGCAACACCTCGGCGGCGAGCATCCCCCTCGCCCTCTCCAAGCTGGTCGAACGGGGCGACATCACGACCGGGGACCCGGTGCTGCTCTTCGGCTTCGGCGGGAACCTCTCCTACGCCGGGCAGGTCGTCCGCTGCCCCTGAGCGGTGCCGCGGGCCGGGGGCCGGCGACCACCGGCACCCGGCGTACCGCCCGTGCCGCGCCCAGGCCCGAACGGCCACGAGCACCGCATCCCCCGAGGTCACAGGCGTTCTCCAGGCCGCCCGGCGCACCGGCCGGGCGGCCTCGCCGTGTTCCGGGCAGTCGGTCCCGGCCCCCGGCTTTGTCCACTCAGTGGAGAAAGTTTGCAGCAATTCATGCGCGACTTCTTCCCACACCGGGCGCCCACTGCTACGTTCCCTCCGAAAGCAAGCCACGGATGTGGCCGGAAAAGCCGGTACACTCAAGCCGATTGAGGCGGGGAGGGGTTCGTGAGACGCATGACGGCACGACCTGCGAACGCCCATCAGGCCCGGCTGCTGCAGCTGTTGCGTGACGGCGGCCCCAACTCCCGCGCCCAGCTCGGCGACCAGGTCGACCTGTCCCGGTCCAAGCTGGCGGTCGAGGTGGACCGGCTGCTGGAGACCGGGCTGGTGGTGGCCGACGGACTCGCCGCCTCGCGCGGCGGCCGTCGTTCCCACAACGTCCGCCTCCATCCCGGACTCCGCTTCCTCGGCGTCGACATCGGGGCGACCTCGATCGACCTCGCGGTCACCAACGCCGAGCTGGAGATCCTGGGACACATCAACCAGCCCATGGACGTACGCGAGGGACCGGTCGCGGTCTTCGAGCAGGTGCTGTCCATGGCCGCCAAGCTGCGGGCCTCGGGTCTCGCGGAGGGCTTCGACGGCGCCGGCATCGGCGTCCCGGGGCCGGTCCGCTTCCCCGAGGGCGTACCGGTGGCGCCGCCGATCATGCCGGGCTGGGACGGCTTCCCCGTACGGGAGGCGCTCAGCCAGGAGCTCGGCTGCCCGGTCATGGTCGACAACGACGTGAACCTCATGGCGCTCGGGGAGCAGCACGCGGGCGTGGCCCGCACCGTCGCCGACTTCCTCGTCGTCAAGATCGGTACCGGCATCGGCTGCGGCATCGTCGTCGGCGGTGACGTCTACCGCGGGACGACGGGCAGCGCGGGCGACATCGGCCACATCCAGGCCGTGCCCGACGGACGCCCCTGCGCCTGCGGCAACCGGGGCTGTCTGGAGGCGCACTTCAGCGGTGCCGCACTGGCCCGCGACGCCACGGAGGCCGCCCAACAGGGCCGGTCCGCCGAGCTCGCGGGCCGGCTGGAGGCGAACGGGGGCCTCAGCGCCGCCGACGTCGCCGCCGCGGCCGCCGCGGGCGACGCCACCGCACTCGACCTGATCCGGGAGGGCGGCCGCAGTACCGGCCAGGTCATCGCCGGCCTGGTCAGCTTCTTCAACCCGGGCCTGGTCGTGATCGGCGGCGGGGTGACCGGCCTCGGGCACAACCTGCTCGCCGCGATCCGCACGCAGGTCTACCGCCAGTCGCTGCCACTGGCGACCGGCAACCTGCCCATCGTCCTCGGGGAGCTGGGTCCCACCGCCGGAGTCATCGGCGCGGCCCGGCTGATCAGCGACCACCTGTTCTCACCCGCGTAGGCACCACTCGTCCCACCCGTGCAGGCACCACCCGCCTCCCGGGCCCCACCAGCACCAGCGCTCCGCCCTGCCCTGCCCTGCTCTGCCCTGACACCGGCCCGCATGCCCGCCGAGGGGACCTCACATGGCACCAGAACCACCGCTGCTCAGCATGTCCGGCATCACCAAGTCGTTCCCCGGAGTCCGGGCCCTGGACGGCGTCGACCTCGACGTCCAGGCCGGCGAGGTGCACTGCCTGCTCGGCCAGAACGGCGCCGGCAAATCCACCCTCATCAAGGTGCTGGCCGGCGCCCACCAGCCCGACACCGGCACCATCCGCTGGCGCGGCGAGGACGTCGTCCTGCGTTCGCCGATCGCGGCCATGCGCCTGGGGATCGCCACCATCTACCAGGAACTCGACCTGGTGGAACACCTGTCGGTCGCCGAGAACGTCCACCTCGGCCACGAGCCGACCACCGCCGGATTCGTCGTCCGGGGCCGGGCGGCCAAGGAGTCGACCGCCCAGCTCCTGAAGCGGCTCGGCCACCCCGAGGTCGACCCCGGGCGGCTCGTCGGTGACCTGTCGGCGGCCCAACAGCAGATCGTGTCCATGGCACGGGCGCTCTCCCACGACGTACGGCTGATCGTGATGGACGAGCCGTCCGCCGCCCTCGACCCGGACGAGGTCGACAACCTCTTCCGCATCGTCTCCGACCTCACCGCCGACGGAGTCGCCGTCGTCTACATCTCGCACCGCCTGGAGGAGATCCGCCGCATCGGCGACCGGGTCACCGTCCTCAAGGACGGCCGGGCCGTCGCCGGCGGACTGCCCGCCGAGTCGACCCCCACCCGCGAGGTGGTGGCGCTGATGACGGGACGCAACGTCGAGTACGTCTTCCCCGAGCGGCCGGCCGCGCCGCCCACGGCGGACCCCGTACTGAGCGTGCGGGGCCTCGCCCGGGAGGGCGAGTTCGCCCCGCTCGACCTCGACGTCCGCCCCGGCGAGATCGTCGGCCTGGCCGGGCTGGTCGGCTCCGGCCGCTCCGAGATCCTGGAGACGATCTACGGGGCCCGCCGGGCGAGCGCCGGACAGGTCGTCGTGGAGGGCCGCCCGCTGCGGCCCGGCAGCGTGCGCGCCGCCGTCCGCGCCGGCCTCGGACTCGCCCCCGAGGAACGCAAGGCGCAGGCACTGCTGATGCTGGAGTCCGTCACCCGCAACGTGTCGGTCTCCGCCATGTCCCGCTTCTCGCGCGCCGGCTGGATCGACCGCGGCGCCGAACTGGGCGCCGCCCGCGCGGCGACCCGCGAGCTGTCGCTGCGGCCCGACAACCCCGCGGTGCCCGTGCGCACCCTGTCCGGCGGCAACCAGCAGAAGGCGGTCCTCGCCCGCTGGCTGCTGCGCGGCTGCCGGGTCCTGCTCCTGGACGAACCCACCCGCGGCGTCGACGTCGGCGCCCGCGCCGAGCTCTACGCGGTCATCCGCCGCCTCGCCGACGAGGGCCTCGCCGTCCTGCTGGTCTCCAGCGAGGTGCCCGAGGTGCTCGGCCTCGCCGACCGCGTGCTGGTGCTGCGCGAGGGCCGCGTCGTGCACGAGGCCCCCGCCCGCGAACTCGACGAACACCGCGTACTCGACCTCGTGATGGAAGGAAGCCCGGCGTCATGACGCAGCACGTGTCCCCGCCACGGGGCGGCACCGACAAGGCGGCACCGGTGGACGGCGCGCCCGCCTGGCGAAGCCTGACGGCCCGCGCCGACCTGCGCACCCTCACCCTGCTCGGCGTGCTCGCCGCACTGGTCCTCATCGGCGGCATCACCCAGCCCGACGCGTTCCTCGACACCCGCAACCTGCAACTGGTCCTCACCCAGGCGTCCGTGATCGGCGTCGTGACCGTCGGCATGACCTTCGTGATCGTCTCCGGCGGCATCGACCTGTCCGTCGGCGCCATCGTTGCCCTGTCGTCGGTGTGGGCGACCACGGTCGCCACCCAGGAGTTCGGCTTCGCCGGCATCCTGTTCACCGCGATCGTCGTCGGAGTGGGCTGCGGGCTGGTCAACGGGGTGCTCATCGCGTACGGCACGATGGTCCCCTTCATCGCCACCCTCGCCATGCTGGCCTCGGCACGCGGCCTCGCCCTGCAGATCACCGACGGCCGCACCCAGGTCGTCACGGTGCCCAGCGTGCTCGACCTCGGCGAACGCGACTCCTACGTGCTGGGCGTCCCGCCGCTCGTCCTGGTGTTCGCGGCCGTCACCGTCGTCGGCTGGCTGCTGCTCAACCGGACCACCTTCGGACGCCGCACGGTCGCCGTCGGCGGCAACGCGGAGGCCGCCCGGCTCGCCGGCATCGACGTCCGCCGCCAGCGGCTCTACCTCTACCTGCTGTCCGGGCTGTGCTGCGGCATCGCCGCCTTCCTGCTGATCGTGCTGGCCGGCTCCGGCCAGAACACCAACGGCAACCTGTACGAACTCGACGCCATCGCCGCCGCGATCATCGGCGGCACGCTCCTCACGGGAGGCCGCGGCACCATCGTCGGCTCCGTGCTCGGCGTCCTCATCTTCACCACGATCACCAACATCTTCGCCCTGAACAACCTGCAGAGCGACGTCCAGCAGATCGCCAAGGGAGCGATCATCGTCGCCGCCGTGCTGGTCCAGCGCCGTACCGCGAGCACGACCTGAGGAAAGGGTTCACCACCATGCAGCAACTTAACGCGAGCCGCAGAGGACTGCTCTTCGGAGCCGCCGCCGTGTCCGCCGGTGCCTTCCTCACCGGCTGCACGAGCAACGAGAGCGACGACGAGAAGCCCGCCGCCAACGACCAGCCGGTCGCCGACGACAAGCCCGGCAAGCAGGTCACCATCGGCTACGCCGGCCCCCAGGCCGACCACGGCTGGCTCAACGCCATCAACGACAACGCCAAGAAGCGCGCCGGGAAGTACTCGGACGTCACCCTCGAGGTCACCGAGGGCTCCAACGACACCGCCCAGCAGATCGGCCAGATCGAGACCCTCATCAACAAGAAGGTCGACGTCCTCGTGGTGCTGCCGGCCGACGGCAAGGCACTCACCCAGGTCGGCCTGAAGGCGATGCGTGCCGGCATCCCGGTCGTCAACCTCGACCGCATCTTCAACAGCCCCCAGGCCTACCGCTGCTGGATCGGCGGCGACAACTACGGCATGGGCCTGAACGCCGGCCACTACATCGGCGAAAAGCTCAAGGACAAGCCCGACGCCAAGGTCATCGAACTGGCGGGCCTGGACAACCTCGAGCTGACCCAGCAGCGCACCAAGGGCTTCGACGACGCCCTGAAGAACTACCCGAACATCAAGAAGGTGGCCCGCCAGGCCGCCGAGTTCACCGTCGAGTCCGGCCAGGCCAAGATGGCCCAGCTCCTTCAGGCCCAGTCGAAGTTCGACGCCCTGTGGAACCACGACGACGACCAGGGCGTGGGCGCGCTGCGCGCCATCGAGCAGGCGGGCCGCGACGACTTCCTGATGGTCGGCGGAGCCGGGGCGCTCTCCGCCTTCCAGGCCATCAAGGCGGACCGCGGCGTCCTGAAGGCCACCGTGCTGTACCCGCCGACCATGGCCGCCTCCGCGATCGACCTGGCCCGCGCGCTCGGCCAGGGCAAGGGGGTCGGCGGACTCGCCGAGTTCGAGATCCCCTCGACGGTCACCTGCTACTCGGCCGTCGTCGACAAGGAGAACGTGGACCAGTACATGTCCACCGGCTTCAAGTGAGGCCGGCCGCCCCGCGGACCTGACCAGTCCGCCGGGCGGGGCCCACCCCCACCGCGCCACCACGACGAGGAGGACATCCGCATGGGACAGCCGCAGCAGCCCGAGGGGGCCGGGCCGGAGCCGGCAGCCACCGGTACCGGAACCGGAACCGGGAACACTGCCACGGGGGCGTCAGCCGGCAGACCACCGCTGCGCGTCGGCATGGTCGGCTACGCCTTCATGGGCGCCGCCCACTCCCAGGGCTGGCGCACCGCCGGCCGGGTCTTCGACCTGCCGCTGAACCCGGTCATGACCGCCATCTGCGGCCGGGACGCCGACGCCGTCCGCGCGGCGGCCGACCGGCACGGCTGGGCGAGCACCGAGACCGACTGGCGGACCCTGGTGGAGCGGGACGACATCGACCTCGTCGACATCTGCACGCCCGGTGACAGCCACGCCGAGATCGCGCTGGCCGCCCTCGCCGCCGGCAAGCACGTGCTGTGCGAGAAGCCCCTCGCCAACACCGTCGCCGAGGCGGAGGCGATGACCCGCGCCTCGGAGGAGGCCGCGGCGCGCGGGCAGCTCGCCATGGTCGGCTTCAACTACCGCCGGGTGCCCGCCACCGCGCTGGCCCGGCGCATGGTCGCCGAGGGGCGCGTCGGCCGGCTGCGGCACGTGCGGGTGACGTACCTCCAGGACTGGCTGGTGGACCCGCAGGCCCCGCTGACCTGGCGGCTGCAGAAGGAGCTGGCCGGCTCCGGCTCGCTCGGCGACCTGGGCGCGCACATCGTCGACCTCGCCCAGTACCTGACCGGGGAACGGCTGGCCGGCGTCTCCGCCCTCACCGAGACCTTCGTGCGGGAGCGTCCGCTGCCCGGCGGCGAGGCCCGGGGCCTGTCCGCCGCGTCGGCGGCCGGCACGGGGGAGGTCACCGTGGACGACGCCGCCGTGTTCACCGGCCGCTTCACCTCCGGCGCCCTCGCCTCCTTCGAGGCCACCCGGTACGCCACCGGCCGCAAGAACGCCCTGCGCATCGAGCTCAACGGGGAGCGCGGTTCGCTCGCCTTCGACCTGGAGCGGCTCAACGAGCTGTCCTTCCACGACGGCACCGAGCCGGGGGAGCACGCCGGTTTTCGGCGCATCCTCGTCACCGAGCCCGAGCACCCCTACCTGAACGCCTGGTGGCCGCCGGGCCACGGCCTGGGCTACGAGCACACCTTCGTCCACCAGGCGCGCGACCTCGTCCACGCGGTCGCCGAGGGCCGCAGGCCCGACCCCTCCTTCGCCGACGGGCTCCAGGTGCAGCGGGTGCTCGCGGCCGTGGAGGAGAGCGCCGAGAAGAACTCCGTCTACACCCCCGTCGCCATCACGTCGTCCGTCGTCTGAGGAGGCCAGAAGCGCATGCCGCGCAACTTCACGCTGTTCACCGGGCAGTGGGCCGACCTGCCCCTGGAGGAGGTCTGCCGGCTCGCCCGCGACTTCGGCTACGACGGCCTCGAACTCGCCTGCTGGGGCGACCACTTCGAGGTCGACAAGGCCCTCGCGGACCCGTCCTACGTCGACTCCCGCCACCAGCTGCTCGACAAGTACGGCCTGAAGTGCTGGGCGGTCTCCAACCACCTCGTCGGGCAGGCGGTCTGCGACGCCATCATCGACGAACGCCACCAGGCCATCCTGCCCGCCCGGATCTGGGGCGACGGCGACGCCGAGGGAGTGCGCCGGCGTGCCGCCGCCGAGATGAAGGACACCGCCCGCGCCGCGGCCCTCCTCGGCGTCGACACCGTCATCGGCTTCACCGGCTCCGCCATCTGGCACCTGGTCGCCATGTTCCCGCCCGTGCCCGAGTCGATGATCGAACGCGGTTACTGGGACTTCGCGGAACGCTGGAACCCGATCCTGGACGTCTTCGACGCCGAGGGAGTGCGCTTCGCGCACGAGGTCCACCCCAGCGAGATCGCCTACGACTACTGGACCACGCAGCGGGCCCTGGAGGCGGTCGGCCACCGGCCCGCGTTCGGCCTCAACTTCGACCCCTCGCACTTCGTCTGGCAGGACCTCGACCCGGTCGGCTTCCTGTGGGACTTCCGCGACCGGATCTACCACGTCGACTGCAAGGAGGCCCGCAGACGCCTCGACGGCCGCAACGGCCGCCTCGGCTCCCACCTGCCGTGGGGCGACCCGCGGCGCGGCTGGGACTTCGTCTCGGCCGGACACGGCGACGTCCCCTGGGAGGACGTCTTCCGCATGCTGCGCTCCATCGACTACCGCGGCCCGGTCTCCGTCGAGTGGGAGGACGCCGGCATGGACCGGCTCCAGGGCGCACCCGAGGCCCTCGCCCGGCTGAAGGCGTTCGACTTCGAGCCGCCCAGCGCGTCCTTCGACGCCGCCTTCAACAGCTGATCCACACGTCTCGACAGCAGGTCGGTACGGGGGCCGGAACGTCCGCCGGTCCCCGGTCCGACCTGCCCGGAACCCGCTTTGTCCTGGGCGGGGTAAAAGTTCAACTACTCGCGCTCCAAGGGGTATTCGCGCAGGACAAACGCGGCTACCGTCCCTGATGTGTTCAGGACACACACGCCTCCGGGGTGACGGCGCACCCCGGCGCCCGCACCGCACGTCTCCGCACCCGTTCCGTACGGCCCATCCCGTTCCCGGAGGGACTTCGTGCACAGAAGCAGACTCAAAGGCACCGACCCCACGAGGCGGCCAGGACTTCGCACCACCCTCGCCCTGATCACCGGCCTCGCGCTGGCGGTGGCCACCCCGGCGACCGTCGCCGGCGCCCGGCCCGGCGGCGCCGCACCCGGCCAGGCGGCGGCCCCCGCCGCCGCCGAGGGGCAGTTCCAGCAGGTACCGCTCGCCAAGGGCGAGCCCGAGATGGGCGAGCCGATGTCGCTCGCCGTCCTCCCGGACCGCAGCGTCCTGCACACCGCCCGCGACGGCACACTGCGCCTCACCGACCAGGGGGGCGTCACCAAGGTCGCCGGCCGCATCCCCGTCTACAACCACGACGAGGAGGGTCTGCAGGGCGTCGGCATCGACCCCGACTTCAAGAACAACCGGGCGATCTACCTCTACTACGCCCCGCCGCTCGACACCCCCGCGGGAGACGCCCCCGAGACCGGCACCGCCGAGGACTTCAAGAAGTTCGACGGCGTCAACCGCCTCTCCCGCTTCGTCCTCAACGCCAACGGCACGCTGGACATGGCCAGCGAGAAGAAGGTCCTGGACGTCGCGGCCTCCCGCGGCACCTGCTGCCACGTCGGCGGCGACATCGCCTTCGACGCCGAGGGCAACCTCTACCTGTCGACCGGCGACGACACCAACCCGTTCGCCTCCGACGGCTACACGCCGATCGACGAGCGTCCGGACCGCAACCCGGCCTTCGACGCCCGCCGCAGCGCGGGCAACACCAACGACCTGCGCGGCAAGATCCTGCGCATCAAGGTCGCCGAGGACGGCTCGTACACGATCCCCGAGGGCAACCTCTTCGCCCCCGGCACCGAGAAGACCCGCCCCGAGATCTACGCGATGGGCTTCCGCAACCCGTTCCGCATCAGCGTCGACAAGAAGACCGGCACGGTCTACGTCGGCGACTACGGCCCCGACGCCGGCGCCGCCGACCCGAAGCGGGGCCCGGCCGGACAGGTCGAGTTCGCCAAGGTCACCAAGGCGGCCAACTTCGGCTGGCCGTTCTGCACCGGCGACAACGACCCCTACGTCGACTACGACTTCGCCACCAAGGCCTCCGGCGGGACGTTCGACTGCGCCGCCCCCAGGAACACCTCGCCGCACAACACGGGCCTCACCGACCTGCCGCCCGCGCAGGCCGCCTGGATCCCCTACGACGGCGGCTCCGTACCCGAGTTCGGCAGCGGCTCCGAGTCCCCGATGGGCGGCCCGGTCTACCGCTACGACCCCAACCTCGACTCCAAGGTGAAGTTCCCCGAGGAGTACGACGGCGACTTCTTCGCCGGCGAGTTCGGCCGCCGCTGGATCAAGCGGATCGAGCAGACCGAGGACGGCACGGTCGCGAAGATCAACGACTTCCCGTGGACCGGCACCCAGATCATGGACATGGAGTTCGGCCCCGACGGCGCGCTCTACGTCCTCGACTACGGCCTGTCCTGGTTCCAGGGCGACAAGGACTCCGCGCTCTACCGGATCGAGAACGCCGCCGACGGCTTCTCCCCGATCGCCGAGGTCAGCGCCGACCGGACGTCCGGCGCCGCCGGCCTGAAGGTCACCTTCACCGGCTCCGCCGAGGACGCCGACTCCCCGGAGCTCACCTACAGCTGGGACTTCGGCGACGGCACCAAGGGCGAGGGCCTCACCCCGACCCACAAGTACAAGAAGACCGGCACCTACACCGCGACCTTCACCGCGAAGGACCCCGAGGGCAACACCGGCAACGCCAGCGTCCGCGTGGTCGTCGGCAACACCGAGCCCACGGTGCGGATCGAGGTGCCGGGCAACGGCAGCATGGCCGCCTTCGGCGAGCCCGTCCCCTTCAAGGTGACCGTCACGGACCCCGAGGAGACCGTCGACTGCTCCAGGGTCAAGGTCGCCTACAGCCTCGGACACGACTCCCACGCCCACGAGCTGACCAGTGAGACGGGCTGCGAGGGCACCCTGAAGCCGCCCGCCGGCGACGGCGGCCACGACCCCAACGCCAACATCTACGGCGTCGTCGGCGCCAGCTACACCGACGGCGGGGCGAACGGCCAGGAGGCCCTGACCGGCACCGCCCGCGCCGTGGTCCAGCCGCTGCACCGCCAGGCCGAGCACTTCACCGCCCAGCAGGGCGTGTCACCGATCGACAAGACCGGCGCCAACGGCGGCAAGACCGTCGGCGACATCCACGACGGCGACTGGATCTCCTTCGGCCCCTACCGGTTCGACGGGCAGAAGAAGATGACCGTACGGGCCTCCTCCGGCGGCTCCGGCGGCTTCGTCGAGCTGCGCACCGGCTCGCCCGACGGCCCGCTCCACGGCTCGGCGTACATCCCGCCGACGGGCAGCTGGGAGACCTTCCAGAACGTCGACGTGCCGCTGCGGGCCCTGCCCAGGAAGACCACGGACATCTACCTGGTCTTCCGGGGCGGCGACGGCGCGCTCTACGACGTGGACGACTTCGAGTTCTCCAAGGAGCCCTTCAAGCAGGGCAAGAAGGTCCTGGTCTTCTCGAAGACCGCGGGCTTCCGGCACGACTCCATCCCGGCCGGCATCGCCGCCCTGAAGGAGCTCGGCGCCCCGGCCGGCATCACGGTCGACGCGACCGAGGAGGCCCGGCAGTTCACCACCGCCAACCTCGCCAAGTACGACGCGGTGGCCTTCCTGTCCACCACCGGCGACGTCCTCGACGCCGACCAGCAGAAGGCGTTCGAGAACTACGTCGCCAACGGCGGCGGCTACCTGGGCATCCACGCCGCCGCCGACACCGAGTACGACTGGAAGTTCTACGGCGGCCTCGTCGGCGCCTACTTCCAGTCGCACCCGGCCATCCAGAAGGCCACCGTCCGCGTCGAGGACCACGACCACCCGGCCACCGCCCACCTGGGCGACACCTGGGAGCGCACCGACGAGCTGTACAACTACCGCACCAACCCGCGCGGACAGGCCAAGGTCCTCGCCACCCTCGACGAGACCACCTACCAGGGCGGCACCATGAAGGGCGACCACCCGATCGCCTGGTGCCAGCCCTACGAGGGCGGCCGCTCCTTCTACACCGGCCTCGGCCACACCAAGGAGTCCTACGCCGACGAGACGTTCCGCGCCCACCTGCTCGGCGGCCTGCAGTACGCCACCGGCCAGGTCAAGGCCGACTGCAAGCCGGCCAAGGGCTACCGGAAGATCTTCAACGGCCAGACCCTGGACGGCTGGAAGCAGGCCGGCCCCGGCAGGTTCACCGTCAAGGACGGCACCCTGGAGACCGAGGGCGGCATGGGCCTGCTCTGGTACCAGGCCAAGGAGCTGAAGTCGTACTCCCTCAAGCTCGACTGGAAGATGCAGGGCGACGACAACTCCGGCGTCTTCGTGGGCTTCCCCGCCTCCGACGACCCCTGGTCCGCCGTCAACAAGGGCTACGAGATCCAGATCGACGCCACGGACGCGCCCGACCGCACGACCGGTTCGGTCTACACGTTCAAGGCGGCGAACATCAAGGCCCGTGACCAGGTACTGCGCCCGCCGGGCCAGTGGAACTCCTACGAGATCAAGGTCCAGGGCGAACGCCTCCAGGTGTTCCTCAACGGAGTCAAGATCAACGACTTCACCAACAAGGACCCCGAGCGGAGCCTGACCGACGGCTACATCGGTCTGCAGAACCACGGCGCCGACGACCAGGTCTCCTTCCGCAACATCCAGCTGAAGGAACTGCCCGAGTAGGGCAACCGGAACGGCGGCGGGCGGAGAACGCCGGATCTCCGCCCGCCGTCCCCCCCCGGGCCCCACGCCCGGGACACCCCGCTCGTCCCCCTCCGGCACTCCCACCCGGTTCGCGTACGACAAGGAGGCTGCCCATGTCCGCCGAACCGTTTCTGCCCACCCCCACCCCCCGCTACGGCGTCTGGTTCGTCGGGGCGCGCGGCTCCGTCGCCACGACCGCGATCGCCGGCTGCGCCGCCGTCGCCGCCGGACTGCACCCGCCCGCCGGCATGGTCACCGAAACCCCCGACTTCACCTCGTGCGCGCTGCCGCCGCTGTCCTCCCTCGTCTTCGGGGGCCACGACACCCTCGACTGCCCCCTGCCCAAACGTGCCGAGCACCTCGCCGCCGGCGGCGTCCTGCCGCACGGCCTGCCGTCCGCCGTGCACGCCGAACTCGTCGCCGCGGACCGGGAGATCAGGCCCGGCGGACCCCAGCCCCGGGACACCGACGACGGCCCGGGACGCACCCAGGACGAGTGGATCGACGTCTTCGCGGCCGACATCCGCGACTTCGTGCACCGCCTCGGACTCTCGGGCGCCGTCGTGGTGAACGTCGCCTCCACCGAGCCCGCGCCCACCGACGGCACGCTGCCGCCCAGCTCCCTCTACGCCGCGGCCGCCCTGCGCGCCGGCTGCCCCTACGTCAACTTCACGCCCTCCACGGGCCTGCACCACCCGGCGCTGGCCCCGCTCGCCGCATCCGCGGGAGTGCCGTACGCGGGCCGCGACGGCAAGACCGGGCAGACCCTGCTGCGCTCCGTCCTCGGCCCGATGTTCGCGCAGCGCGCCCTCGCCGTGCGCGCCTGGTCCGGCACCAACCTGCTGGGCGGCGGCGACGGTGCCGCCCTCGCCGACCCCGCGGCCGCCGCCGCCAAGAACGCCGGCAAGGAACGCGTCCTCGCCGACACCCTCGGTGCCGCACCCGAGGGCGAGGTCCACATCGACGACGTCCCCGCGCTGGGCGACTGGAAGACCGCCTGGGACCACATCGCCTTCGACGGCTTCCTCGGCTCCCGCATGATCCTGCAGACCATCTGGCAGGGCTGCGACTCGGCGCTCGCCGCCCCCCTCGTCCTGGACCTGGCCCGGCTGGTCGCCCGCGCCCGGGAGAAGGGCCTGAGCGGCCCGCTCGGCGAACTGGGCTTCTACTTCAAGGACCCGGTCGGGGACGGACCGGCGTCGCTCGCCGAGCAGTACGCGGAACTGCGGCGCTTCGCCGAACGGCTGCGGGACGGCGCCGGCGACCGGGGAGCGCGGCGATGAGCCGCACGGCCGCCACGGCACGGGGCGCGTCCGTGCCCGCCGGACCGAGGGCGTCCGCCGGAGCCGCCTCCGGGGCCGCCACCCCGGCCGCCCCCGGCGACGCGGCGTCCCGCACTCCCGGCCGCCGCTCCGGCCGCGCGGGTGCCTGGGCCGAACTGCTGCGCCTGCCCGCGCTGTTCACCGTCCCCGGCGACGCCCTGGCCGGCGCCGCCGCGGCCGGCGCATGCCCCGGGCCCCGCAGCCTGCTCGCCGTCGGCTCCTCCCTGTGCCTGTACGAGGCCGGCATGGCCCTGAACGACTGGGCGGACCGCGCGGAGGACGCCGTGGAGCGCCCCCACCGCCCCATACCGTCCGGCCGCGTCCGCCCGGCCGCCGCCCTCGCCGCCGCCGGCGTCCTCACCGGCGCCGGGCTGGCGCTCGCCTCCGGCGCGGGACGTCCCGCCCTCGCGGTGGCCGCACCGCTGGCGGCGACCGTCTGGGCCTACGACCTCGCCCTGAAGCACACGCCCGCAGGCCCCGCGGCCATGGCCGCCGCCCGCGGACTGGACCTGCTCCTGGGCGCCGCGGCCACCACCGGCGGCGCCCGCGCCGCGCTGCCGTCCGCCGCGCTGCTCGGCACCCACACCCTCGCGGTCACGGCCGTCTCCCGCCGGGAGACCACCGGCGGGTCGGCCCTGGCCCCCCTGGCGGCCCTCGCCACGACGGGGGCGCTGACGCGGCTGGTCACCCACCGCCGCATCCGACTCCCGGCAGGCCGGCGGGCAGCAGCCGCCCCCGGCCTGCCGGGCCTTCGCCCGGCCGCGGGCCCGCCGCCCCGGGCCCGCGACGCCCTCACCACGGCCCTGGGCGCGGCCTACGCCGCAGCGGCCGCGCGCCCCTACTTCCACGCCGCGCTCAACCCCTCGCCCCCGCTCACCCAGCGCGCCGTCGGCGGCGGCATCCGGGCCACGGTCCCGCTCCAGGCGGCCCTCGCCGCCCGCTCCGGCGCGGTCACGGCGTCCCTGCTGATCGCGGCCCTGGCCCCGGCCGGCCGGCTCTTCGCGAGGAGGGCCGGCATGAGGAAGGTGAGCATCACATGAGCCGGAACACGAACCTCCGCTTCGGCTACGGCACGAACGGCCTCGCCGACCTCCGCCTCGACGACGCCCTCGCCCTCCTCGCCGACCTCGGTTACGACGGCGTCGGCCTGACCCTCGACCACATGCACCTCGACCCGCTCGCCCCCGACCTGGCCGCCCGCACCCGCCGGGTCGCACAGCGCCTGGGCGAGCTCGGCCTGGGCGTCACGGTGGAGACCGGCGCCCGCTACGTACTCGACCCGCGCCGCAAGCACGGCCCGTCCCTCCTCGACCCGGACCCGGAGGACCGCGCCCGCCGCACCGACCTCCTCGTGCGGGCCGTCCGGGTCGCCGCCGACCTCGGCGCGCACGCCGTGCACTGCTTCAGCGGCATCACCCCGCCCGGCACGGACGAGGACACCGCCTGGAAGCGGCTGGCCGAGGCCCTCACCCCGGTCCTGGACGCCGCCGCCGACGCCGGCGTGCCCCTGGCCGTCGAGCCCGAACCGGGCCACCTCCTGGCCACGCTCGCCGACTTCCACGTACTGCGCCGCACCCTCGGCGACCCCGGGGACCTCGGCCTCACCCTGGACCTCGGCCACTGCCAGTGCCTCGAACCGCTCCCCGTCGCCGACTGCGTGCGCGAGGCCGCCCCCTGGCTGCGGCACGTGCAGATCGAGGACATGCGCCGCGGCGTCCACGAACACCTGCCCTTCGGAGACGGCGAGATCGACTTCCCGCCCGTCCTCGAAGCCCTCGCCGCCACCGGCTACCAGGGCCTGACCGTCGTCGAGCTGCCCCGCCACTCCCACGCCGGCCCGCACTTCGCCGAACACTCCCTCCCGTTCCTCCGCCGGGCGGCGGCAGCGGCCTCCACCTCCACGAACCACCGGGGCGAGCCGTCCGCCACCCTCTGAAGGGAGCCACCCCATGGCCAGATCCCACGCCGACCACGCCACCCGGAACCCGGACGGCGCCCCCGCCGGGCAGGCCGCCCCGGGCACCACCCCCGCCCGCGTCCGGCCGGCCGACCTGCACGCCGCGCTCACCGCACGGCTCGACGGAGCCGCCCGCGCCTGGCTCGACCAGGCCCTGGACGAGGCCGTCGCCCACCCCGGCGCCCACGGCCCCATCTCCGTGTGGGAGCTGCGACTCGCCGAGGCCGGCCGCCGCTGCGGCCCCGCCCACGCCGACGCCGCCCGCGTCCTCATCCTGCACGCGGCCCGCGCCGACGCGGAGGTCCTGACCCGGGTGTACGCGCAGGGCACCGCCGACGAACGCCGCGCCGTGCTGCACGCCCTGCCCCACCTCGTGCCGGGCCCCGACGCCCTCCCGCTCGTCGAGGACGCCCTGCGCACCAACGACACCCGGCTGGTCGCCGCGGCCCTCGGCCCGTACGCCGCCCGGCACCTGGACGACCACCAGTGGCGGCACGCCGTGCTGAAGTGCCTGTTCACCGGCGTCCCCGTCGACGAGGTGGCGGACCTCGGCCGGCGGGCCGGCGCGGACGCCGAACTCGCCCGCATGCTCACCGACTACGCCGCCGAACGCACCGCGGCGGGCCGTCCCGTCCCCGACGACCTGCACCGCGTCCTGGCCCTGACCGAGGCCCCGCGCTCCCCGCGCGGCACGGTCGACCCCCACGGCAAGGAGTCCTGATGCGCATCTTCGACCCCCACATCCACATGACCTCCCGCACCACCGACGACTACGAGGCCATGCACGCCGCGGGCGTCCGCGCCGTCGTCGAGCCCTCCTTCTGGCTCGGCCAGCCCCGCACCTCGCCCGACTCCTTCCGCGACTACTTCGACGCCCTCCTCGGCTGGGAGCCCTTCCGCGCCGCCCAGTACGGCATCGCCCACCACTGCACGATCGCCCTCAACCCCAAGGAGGCCAACGACCCGCGCTGCCTCCCCGTCCTCGACGAACTGCCCCGCTACCTCGTCAAGGACCGCGTCGTGGCCGTCGGCGAGATCGGCTACGACTCCATGACCCCCGCCGAGGACAAGGCCCTGGCCACCCAGCTCCAGCTCGCCGCCGACCACGGCCTGCCCGCCCTCGTGCACACCCCTCACCGCGACAAGCTCGCCGGACTGCGCCGCACCCTCGACGTGGTCCGCGAGTCCGCCCTGCCCACGGACCGGGTCCTGGTCGACCACCTGAACGAGACCACCGTCGCGGAGGCCAAGGACAGCGGCGCCTGGCTCGGCTTCTCCGTCTATCCGGACACCAAGATGGACGAGACCCGCATGGTCGCCCTCCTGCGCCAGTACGGCCCGGAGCGGGTCCTGGTGAACTCGGCCGCCGACTGGGGCAGAAGCGATCCGCTGAAGACCCGCAAGGTCGGCGACCTGATGCTGGCCGAGGGCTTCACCGAGGACGACGTGGACCGGGTGCTGTGGCGCAACCCCGTCGCCTTCTACGGACTCAGCGGACGTCTGAGCCTCGACGTGACCGCGTCCGACGCCACCCACGAGGGCAACTCCATCCTGCGCGGCGGGGAGTGAGCCATGCGCTTCCGGCACCCCGACGGCTCCACCGTCCACCTTGCCTACTGCACCAACGTCCACCCCGCCGAGACCCTCGACGGCGTCCTCGCCCAGCTCCGCGACCACTGCGAGCCCGTTCGCAGACGCCTCGGCCGTGACCGCCTCGGCATCGGCCTCTGGCTCGCCCGCGACGCCGCCCACGCCCTGGTCACCGACCCGTCGGCACTGCGCGGCCTGCGCACCGAACTGGACCGGCGCGGCCTTGAGGTCGTCACCCTCAACGGCTTCCCCTACGAGGGCTTCGGCGCCGAAGAGGTCAAGTACCGCGTCTACACGCCCGACTGGGCCGACCCCGAGCGCCTCGACCACACCACCTCCCTCGCCCGCGTCCTCGCCGGCCTGCTGCCCGACGACGTCACCGAGGGCACCATCTCCACCCTGCCGCTGGCCTGGCGCACCGCCTACGACGAGACCCGCGCCGACAAGGCCCGCGGCGCCCTGGTCACCCTCGCCGAACGCCTCGACGCCCTCGAGGAACTGACCGGCCGCTCCATCCGCATCGGCCTCGAACCCGAGCCCGGCTGCGTGGTGGAGACGACCCACGACGCCATCGCCCCGCTGACCGCGATCGCCCACGACCGCATCGGCATCTGCGTCGACACCTGCCACCTCGCCACCTCCTTCGAGGACCCGCACACCGCCCTGGACGCCCTGGCCGAGGCCCGCGTCCCCGTCGTCAAGTCCCAGCTCTCCGCCGCCCTGCACGCCGAACACCCCCGTCTGCCCGCGGTCCGCGAAGCCCTCGCGGCCTTCGCCGAACCCCGCTTCCTGCACCAGACCCGCAGCGCCGGCACCGCCGACGGCTCCGGGGCCGCGGTACTGCACGGCACCGACGACCTCGACGAGGCCCTCGCCGCCGACGGCCCGCTGCCCGACACGGCACCCTGGCGCGCCCACTTCCACGTCCCGCTGCACGCGGCCCCCGCCGCGCCCCTCACCTCCACCCTCCCCGTACTCGAGGCCGCGCTGACCCGGCTCGTCGGCGGCCCGCACCCGCTCACCCGGCACCTGGAGGTCGAGACCTACACCTGGCAGGCCCTCCCGCCCGAGCTGCGGCCCCGCGCCCGGGCCCAGCTCACCGACGGCATCGCCGCCGAGCTGACCCTCGCCCGCGACCTGTTGACCGACCTCGGCCTGAAGGAACTGCCGTGACCCCACCGACCCCCTCCGGCGGACCCACCCCGCTCCTCGTCCTGGACGTCGTCGGCCTCACCCCCCGGCTCCTCGACCACATGCCCCACCTCAAGGCGCTCGGCCAGTCCGGCTCCCGGGCACCGCTCGGCACCGTCCTGCCCGCCGTCACCTGCGCCGCCCAGTCCACCTTCCTCACCGGCACCCACCCCTCCGAGCACGGCATCGTCGGCAACGGCTGGTACTTCCGCGAACTCGGTGACGTCCTGCTGTGGCGCCAGCACAACGGCCTGGTCGCCGGCGACAAGCTCTGGGACGCCGCCCGCCGCGCCCACCCCGGCTACACCGTCGCCAACATCTGCTGGTGGTACGCCATGGGCGCCGACACCGACATCACCGTCACCCCCCGTCCCGTCTACTACGCCGACGGCCGCAAGGAACCCGACTGCTACACCCGGCCCCCGGCCCTGCACGACGAACTCACCGGGAAACTCGGCACCTTCCCCCTCTTCCACTTCTGGGGCCCCGGCGCCGACCTGGTCTCCAGCCAGTGGATCATCGACGCCACCCGGCACATCATGGCCACCCGCCACCCCGACCTCACGCTCTGCTACCTCCCTCACCTCGACTACGACCTGCAGCGCTTCGGACCCGACGACCCGCGCTCCCTCCAGGCCGCCACCGACCTGGACGCGGCGCTCGCCCCGCTCCTCGACGACGCCCGCGCCGAGGGACGCACCGTCGTCGCGCTGTCCGAGTACGGCATCACCCGCGTGAACCGGCCCGTGGACATCAACCGGGCCCTGCGCCGCGCCGGACTGCTCGAGGTCCACACACAGGACGGCATGGAGTACCTCGACCCGATGGCCTCCCGCGCCTTCGCGGTCGCCGACCACCAGATCGCCCACGTGTACGTCCGCCGTCCCGAGGACCTCGACGCCACCCGCGCCGCCCTCGACGGCCTGCCCGGCATCGGGCAGCTCCTCGACGACGAGGGCAAGAAGGCCCACCACCTCGACCACCCCCGCGCCGGCGAACTCGTCGCCGTCGCGGAGCCGGACGCCTGGTTCACGTACTACTACTGGCTCGACGACGACCGCGCGCCCGACTTCGCGCAGCTCGTCGAGATCCACCGCAAACCCGGCTACGACCCGGTCGAACTCTTCATGGACCCGCACGACCCCTACGTCAAGGTCAAGGCGGCGACCGCCGTGGCCCGCAAGAAGCTCGGCATGCGCTACCGCATGGCGGTCGTCCCCCTGGACGCCTCACCTATTCGCGGCAGCCACGGCCGCCTCCCGGCGAGCGACGACGAAGGTCCGCTCCTCATCTGCTCCACCCCCCGCGCAGTCGGCGACCGCGTCGCGGCCACCGACGTCAAGCAACTCCTGCTCAGGCTCGCCGGACTCGGGTGACGCACGACGCACAAGACGGCGTACGACCCCGGATCCAGCAACATCCAGCCACCGAGAGTGAAACACACGGCACCGACAACGGCCCGCGCCGACCGCGTCAGCGCAGGCCACGACCCAGAAGGCAGGCACCCGTGAGCCCGTTCCCCGACCCCACCCGCACCGGCACGACCCCCGCCGCCGACGGCCCCGACGAGGCGCTGCGCCGCACCCTCGGCGTCGGCCGCCGCCGCTTCCTCACCACCTGCACCGCCGTCGCGGCCGGCGCCGTCGCCGCCCCCGTGTTCGGCGCCGGCCCGGCCCTGGCGGGCGAGCAGGGCAGGGGCCACGGCCACGACCGCGGCGGGGACGTCCTCGTCCCGGCCGACAAGCGCGGCATCATCCTCTACACCGTCCGCGACGCCACCGCCCGCGACCCGCTCGCCTCCGACCTCCCCTCCGGCTTCCGCGAGGTGTTCAAGCAGCTCGCCCGGCACGGCTACCGCCAGGTGGAGTTCGCCGGGTACAACCAGCACGCCAACGCGCCCGGCGGCGCCAGCCTCGAATCCGTCGCCGGCGCCAGGCTGCTGCGTTCCTGGCTCGACGACTACGGTCTGCGCGCCCAGGGCAACCACGGCTTCATCCCGTCCTCCTGGCCGCTGAACAAGGCGGACCTGGACACCTTCAAGAAGCACCTGGAGATCGCCAACATCCTCGGCATGGACCACATGGGCACCGGCGGCGACCCCACCGGCAGCTCCTACCGCGCCGACTGGGACGTGGCCGCCGACAAGTGGAACGCCCTCGGTGCCATCGCCCGCCGCGAGGGAATCAAGCTCTACACCCACAACCACGACAGCGCCTACGACTTCCTGCTCGACGGCGGCCCGCTGGACGACCAGGGCCGGCCGACCCGCAGCTCGGGCATCCGGAAGCTGGAGTACTTCCTCAAGATCACCGACCCGAAGGTGGTCTGGCTGGAGATGGACATCTTCTGGGCGCACGTCGCCCAGTACAAGTTCCACACCTACACCGCCCACGACGGCTCCACCCGCAGGAACGTCTTCGACCCGGCCGGACTCGTCGTCCGCAACAACAAGCGCTACCCGCTGTTCCACGCCAAGGACGGCGTCGTCAGCACGACCAACGGCATGGGGTACGACATGGTGCCCTTCGGCACCGGCGTCATCGACTACACGACGTTCTTCTCGCGGGTCGGGCAGCGCAACTACCACAACCCGATGGTCGAGGACGACAACTCGCCGAGCGCCACCGACCCCGCGCAGTCGCTGCGCGAGGCCAAGATCAGTTACGACAACCTGGCGGCACTGCGCAAGCGGCGCGGCTGACCCCTCGGACGCGAGCCCTCCGCAACCGTCCGGTCACTCGAGGTACGACCCGGGGCGCACTGCGCCCGCACCCTGCGCAGCGTCGCCCCGGGGCAGGAAAACGCAGGTGAAAGGCACTCCGAAACCTTGGTATGGTTGTCCATGTCGCCGCGGGGGTAACACCCCGCACCGCGGCAGACACCTTGTCCGGGTGGCGGAATGGCAGACGCGCTAGCTTGAGGTGCTAGTGCCCTTTATCGGGCGTGGGGGTTCAAGTCCCCCCTCGGACACTCGCGCAGAGCACCAAGAGGACCCCGGCCCATGGCCGGGGTCCTCTTCGTGTGCCCGGCGTGAGGCGCGCGCGCCCCGGCCCTGACGCCTGCCCGGCCCCCTCGACGCACGACGGCGCGGAAAAACCCGTGGCTCCGCCCTCCCCGCACTGCCTACACTCGCCGCACGCCAAGCAGACGGGTGCCCACCGCGGGTGCCCGTGACCAGTGAGGGGAGACCGTCGTGCGTGACCGCACCGCCGTCGTCGCTCCCCGTTCCCGGTACACGGTGATCCTGGTGTCCCGGTCCGTCCGGTGCCCGCTGCGCGGCCGGTACCGGATGCCCGTGACGCCCGCCTGACCACGCTCCGCCGCACCCCGTCGACCCCCAGTGAGGGCGGTCGGCGGGAACGGCGCGCGTCCGGGGAATCGCGCTGCCCGATTCCGGACCGTCCGAAAGGCCACGGGGCCATGCGCAACACCTCCCTCACCACCGTCCGCAACCTCGGCATCCTCGCCCACGTCGACGCGGGCAAGACCACCGTCACCGAGCGGATCCTCTACACCACCGGCACCACCTACAAGCGGGGCGAGGTCCACGACGGCACGACCGTCACCGACTTCGACCCGCAGGAGCGAGACCGCGGCATCACCATCTTCGCCGCGGCCGTCAGCTGCGCGTGGGACGGCCACCGGATCAACCTGATCGACACGCCGGGCCACGTGGACTTCGCCGACGAGGTCGAGCGGTCGCTGCGCGTCCTGGACGGCGCGGTCGCCGTGTTCGACGCCGTCGCGGGCGTCGAACCGCAGAGCGAGTCCGTGTGGCGGCAGGCCGACCGGCACGGCGTGCCCCGGATCGCGTTCGTCAACAAGATGGACCGGGCCGGCGCCGACCTCGACGCGGCCGTCGCCTCCATCCGCGACCGGCTGCACCCGGCGCCGCTCGTCGTGCAGCTGCCCGTCGGAGCGGAGGACGGCTTCACCGGCGTCGTCGACCTGCTGCGCATGCGCGCCCTGGTGTGGGCCGACGGCGCGGACGCGGCCGAGGACCGGCCGGTGCCGGACGACCTGCGCGAGGAAGCGGCACGCCGGCGACGCGCGCTGGAGGAGGCGGTCGCCGAACGCCACCCCGCCGCGCTGGAGGAGTTCTGCGACCGCGAGACGCTGACCGCCGGCACCCTCGCCGCGGCACTGCGCGACCTGACCCGCGACGGCGACGCCGTGGTGGTGCTGTGCGGTTCGGCCTACCGCAACCGCGGCATCGAACCGCTGCTGGACGCCGTGGTCGCCTACCTGCCGTCGCCCGAGGACGTACCCCCGGTGCGCGGCACGCACGACGGCACGGAACAGGAACGGGCCGCCGACCCGTCCGCACCGCTGGCCGCCCTGGCGTTCAAGGTCAACGCGACGCCCACGGGACGGCTGACGTATCTGCGGGTGTACTCGGGCACCATCGAGAAGGGAGACACCGTGTGGGACGCGGGCACACGCCGCACCGAGCGGATCGGCCGCATCCTCCGGGTGCGGGCCGACCGGCACGACCCGCTGGAACGCGCGGTCGCCGGGGACATCGTCGCCGTGGTCGGGCTGAAGTCCGCCCGCGCCGGTTCCACCCTGTGCGCGCCGGGCTCCCCGCTCGTCCTGGAACCCCCGGGCGTGGCCGAACCGGTCGTGCACGTCGCCGTCGAGGCCCGCCGTTCCGCCGACACCGACCGGCTGGCCACCGCGCTCGCCCGGCTCACCGAGGAGGACCCCTCGCTGGCCGTACGGACCGACCCGGAGACCGGTCAGACCGTGCTGTCCGGCATGGGCGAACTGCACCTGGAGGTCGCGGTGGAACGCGTCCGGCGCGAACACGGTGTCGAGGTCGCCGTGGGCCGCCCGGGTGTGGCGTACCGCGAGACGGTCGGCCGGGGCGTGTCCGGGTTCGTCTTCCGGCACGTCAAACAGGACGGCGGCGCGGGTCAGTTCGCGCATGTCGTGCTGGACGTCGAGCCGTGGGACGAGGGCGGCTTCGTGTTCCGGTCGGCGGTCGTCGGCGGGCGCGTGCCGCAGGAGTTCGTGCGGGTCGTGGAGGCCGGCTGCCGGGACGCCCTGGCCGCGGGACCGCTCGGCGGGCACCCGGTGACCGGGCTGAGGGTGACCCTCACCGACGGCCAGACCCATGTGAAGGACTCCTCGGACACGGCCTTCCGCACCGCCGGCCGGCTGGGCCTGCGCGACGCCCTGCGGGCCTCGGCGATGGTCCTGCTGGAGCCGGTCGTGGAGGTGACGGTCACCGTGCCCGAGGACGCGGTCGGCGGCGTGCTCGGTGACCTGGCCGCCCGCCGCGGCCGGGTCACGGGTTCCGGGACGCGGGGCGGCGCGGCGGTCGTCACGGCCACCGTGCCGCTGGCCGAGCTGTTCGGCTACGCGACCCGGCTGCGCAGCCGCACCCAGGGCCGCGGCACCTTCACCGCCCGGCCCACCGGCTACGCGCCGGCACCGGCCGCGACCCGGGTGCCGTAGGGCCCCGCCCCGGCCCCCCTCGCCTGCCCGGGAGGGGGGACCGGGACGGTCACCACCTGCGGCCGGTGCGGCACCGTGCAGTGTGTCCCAGGTCGGCCGCTGTTCCCGTGCGGGGCAGCGGCCGACCGTGGGACCCGCCGTGCGGGGCTCGGGCAGCGCGCCGTGCTTGCTCCGTGTCCCTGCATTCCGGCGATACCGCTCCCCGCTTGCCGTCGGCGGTCCGCCGCCCGACGGCGGTACTGCCGGGCGGGGTCAGTCGTCCTGTTCGACGGCCACTTCCGCGAGGGCCTCGAGCACATGCAGGACGTCCTGGTCGGCCGCTGTCCGGTTGGTCTTCACGGTCACGGTGACCCGCCCTTGGCGCAGCCAGCTCTCGGATCCCCCGGAGGTGGTCATGGCCGCGTACCAGTCGGCATCGGGCGCGGGAGGCCGTGCCTCCTCACCCGCCGTGCACGTGTGTGCCGCGGTCCGCTGTTGCACGACGTAGTTCTGGGCGTGGCGGACGTTCTCGTACCACCGGACGGACACCTCGATGCCGTCTGCTTGCTCGCCGAAACCGAAGAACGCACCGGAACCGGTCTTCTCCCTTTGCGGCCCCAGTGCGTCCACCTCGCAGGAGATGCGCTTCTGCCAGTCCCCCCTGTCGTATCCCTCCCAGCCGGCCCTCCAGTGCTCCGGCACGAGCTCACGCGTCGCGTCCACATACGCCTGCGCCGGCGACTCCGACGCGTCGTCCGCTCCGCCCGCCCGCCCGCACCCGGTCGTGATCAGTGCGACGACGAGCAGTGGTCGCACGGCACGCCCGCTCAGGCTCAGCACCGCGCCAACCCCTCGATGCCCGGGCGTGCCGTGCTGCGGGACGAGCTCGTAGGTCTCCGTACCGCCCCGCGGGGTGCTCACGTTGGTTCCGCTCATGACTCGTCGACCCCCGATGAGAATTCCAGGAACCCGGCCGTGACCGAGGAGAACAGGATCGATCAGGCCGGTGCGGGTTGTCGTTGACAGGCAGCGCACTTATCAGTGGCGTTCCGTGTACCGCTCCGGCCGCCCGGCGTGGTGGCGCCGGTGCTCACCCGGTGTGATCCCGTACGCGGCGCGGAAGGCCCGGTGGAGGTCGGTTGCATGCCGGTATCCCCATCTTCGGGCGACCCGGTGCACCGGTACGTGGCGCAGGCCCGGATCCTCGAGGTCCGCACGGGCCCGCTCCAAGCGCCGCTGCCGGATGAGCGCGGCGACCGTGACGTCGCGCTCGCGGAACAGTTTGTGCAGGTAGCTCAGCGAGATGTGATGGTGCGCGGCGATCGCCGCGGGATCCAGATCGACGTCCGCGAGATTGTGCTCGATGAAGGAATCGATACGGGCGAGCAACACGTGCCGGCGCGTGTGCTCGGCCGGCCGGTCGCCGGTCAACGCGGCGAGCGTCGCGATCGCCAGGTGGAGGGTGGCGTCACCGAGGTGCTGTACGTCGTCCGCGTCCAAGGAGCCGTTGCGGTACCCCTCGACGACGTCCCTCAGGTGGCGCGTCATCAGGCCGGGCAGTCCGGAGCCGGCCGCGACGGACCGGGCGAGGATCCGCCGGGTGGCCGCTGCGGGCAGCGGCACGGCGGACTTCGGCAGATGGAGGATGAGGGCCTCTGCCGGCCCGGCGTCGTCGACGGCGTGTGAATCGAAGGGCCGGGAGGTGTCGTAGAACAGAAGGTCACCGGGGCCCAGCCGCGCGTCGTTCCTCTCCTGCGACAGCCGCAGCGAGCCCTTGATGATGACCGCCAGCTCCAGGAGCTCCGGATCCGAGCGTCGGATGAGCCGCGGCGTGCGCACGGACCTGAGGTCGGGGAAGGACAGCACGGACAGCTGGACGTCGGCCATGTCCATCCTTGCCACGGCGGCCCGGAAGTCCGCCGCCCGGCTGCTGCTGATCAGCGTCGGTGCGGTGTCCCGCGCGATCAGGTCGCACCACCACTCGAAGCGGTCGGGGACGGCCACCTCGACCGTGCTCAACGCGCCCCTGCCCGTTGTGTCCGTCATGGTGTCTCCTCCCCGCAGTCATGGTCACCGCGACGACCCGGCTTGTACAGGAGGTACCGGGCCACTTCGGCTAGTACGCGCCGGAACCCTTGACGGGCTTGGCTGCGCAGGTTTAACTCACGTCCTAAATTAAGCCGTGAGTGCTCGTGCCCCGGGTGCGAGCCGTGCGCACTCGTCGTGCGCACCCCCGAAGGGACTCCAGGGACCATGCGCAGTATCCGAGCCGCGGCCACAGGCGCCGTCATCATGTCTCTCGCCCTCGCCGCGACGGCCTGCGGCGGTGGTTCGTCCACGGGCGGCGGGTCCAACGACTCGCCGAAGACCCTGACGTACTGGGCCTCCAACCAGGGCGCCAGCGTCGAGGTCGACAAGAAGGTCCTCCAGCCCGAGCTCGACAAGTTCGAGAAGGAGACCGGTATCAAGGTGAAACTGGAGGTCGTGCCCTGGTCGGACCTGCTGAACCGGATCCTGACCGCCACGACGTCCGGCCAGGGCCCGGACGTGCTGAACATCGGCAACACCTGGAGCGCCTCGCTCCAGGCCACCGGGGCGCTGCTGCCCTGGGACGAGAAGCACCTCGACAAGATCGGCGGCAAGGACCGCTTCGTCGACTCCGCCCTCGGCTCGACGGGCGTTCAGGGTCAGGACCCGGCCGCGGTGCCGCTGTACTCGATGGCGTACGCGCTCTACTACAACAAGCAGATGTTCGCCGACGCGGGCATCACCGAGCCTCCGGCCACCTGGGACGAGATGGTCGCGACCGGCCGGAAACTGTCCAAGGACGGCAAGTGGGGCCTGGGCGCGGAGGGTTCCAACCCGTCGGAGAACATCCACCACGCCTTCGTCTTCGCCAAACAGCACGGCGCCGACTTCTTCACCGCCGACGGCAAGCCGGACTTCACCAACGACGGGGTCGTCGCCGCGGTCCAGCAGTACGTCGGCCTCATGGCCACGGACAAGATCATCGCTCCCGGCAATGCCGAGTACGCACAGAACCAATCCGTGAGTGACTTCGCCAAGGGCAGGACCGCGATGCTGCTGTGGCAGTCGGCGTCCGCCAACCTCGCCTCGCAGGGCATGAGCGAGGACGCCTACGGCATCGCTCCGGTGCCGGTGCGGTCCGGCACCCCGGGCAGCGGCACCAACGTCAACTCCATGGTCGCCGGCATCAACATGGCCGTCTTCAGGAACACCGACAACCTCGACGGCGCCACACGGTTCGTGAAGTTCATGACGAGCGACACGGAACAGAAGATCCTCAACAAGGCCTACAGCTCGGTCCCGCCGGTCAAGGCCGCCCAGTCGGACCCCGCCTTCAGCACCCCGGCCAACGCGGTCCTCAAGGACACCCTCGCGCGGAGCGCGGTCGCGCTGCCGCAGGTCGCCGCCGAGTCCCAGTTCGAGACGGCCGTCGGTACGGCGATCAAGGAGCTGTTCGCCGACGCCGCAGCCGGACGCGCGGTGACCACGGCGGACGTGAAGGCCAAGCTGGAGAAGGCCCAGCAGCAGATGCCGGCCAAGTGACCACAATGACGACCACGGTCCCCGAGAAGACGGGCGGGCGGACGCCGCTCGACGGCTCCCCGCCCGCCGCGGGCCGGAGCGGCTCCGGCCGCCGCTCCGGCCGCCTCCACCGCATCGGCCTGCCCTACCTGCTCCTCCTGCCCGCCCTGCTCCTCGAACTCCTCGTCCACCTGGTGCCGATGGTCATCGGCGTGGTGATGAGCTTCAAGGAACTGACGCAGTTCTTCATCCGCGACTGGGGCAACGCCCCCTGGTCCGGCCTCGACAACTACCGGGTGTCGGTGGACTTCGACGCCCCCGTCGGCGAGGAACTCCTGCACTCCTTCCTCGTCACCGTCGCCTTCACCCTCCTGTCCGTCGGCCTGTGCTGGCTGATCGGCACCGCCGCCGCGATCTGCATGCAGGACGCCTTCCGCGGCCGGGGCTTGCTGCGCGCCCTGTTCCTCGTCCCGTACGCCCTGCCGGTCTACGCGGCCGTCATCACCTGGGTCTTCATGTTTCAGCACGACAACGGCCTGGTGAACCACGTCCTGCACGACCAGCTCGGCCTGACCGACAAGCCGTCCTTCTGGCTCATCGGCGACAACAGCTTCGTCGCCCTGCTGACCGTGTCGGTGTGGAAGGGCTGGCCGTTCGCGTTCCTCATCGTCATGGCAGGCCTGCAGAACATCCCGAAGGAGCTGTACGAGGCCGCCGCCCTGGACGGCGCCGGCACCTGGCAGCAGATCCGCCGCATCACCCTGCCGTCCCTCGGCGCGGTCAACCAGGTCCTGGTCCTGGTGCTGTTCCTGTGGACCTTCAACGACTTCAACACACCGTTCGTACTGTTCGGCAAGACGGCTCCCGAGGCCGCCGACCTGGTCTCCGTCCACATCTACCAGGAGTCCTTCGCGACCTGGAACTTCGGCAGGGGCTCCGCCATGTCGGTCCTGCTGCTGCTCTTCCTGCTCCTCGTGACGGGCGTGTATCTGGCCCTCACCTCACGCGGACGGAGGTCTGCCCGTGCCTGACACCCGTACGGTGGCCCGCCCGGCCCGTTCCCCCATGGCACCGCCCCGCTCCTTCCTCTGGACCCGGCGGATCCTCCTCACCCTGCTCACCGCCTTCGTCCTGCTACCGGTCTACGTCATGGTCTCCAGCTCGCTGAAACCGCTGGCGGACGTGACGGGCAAGTTCCGCTGGCTGCCGAGCGGACTGACCATTCGCCCGTACATCGACATCTGGTCGACGGTGCCGCTGGCGAAGTACTTCGTGAACTCCGTGATCGTGGCGGGCGCCGCCACGGTCTGCTCGGTGGTGATCGCCGTCTTCGCCGCCTACGCCGTCAGCCGCCACGAGTTCCGCGGCAAGCGCGTCTTCACGGTCACCGTGCTGTCGACGCAGATGTTCCCCGGCATCCTGTTCCTGCTGCCCCTATTCCTGATCTACGTGAACATCGGCAACACCACCGGCATCGCCCTGTTCGGCTCACGCGGCGGCCTCATCCTCACCTACCTCACCTTCTCCCTCCCCTTCTCGATCTGGATGCTGATCGGGTACTTCGACTCAGTGCCGCGGGACCTGGACGAGGCCGCCCTCGTCGACGGCTGCGGCCCGCTCAAGGCCCTGTTCAAGGTCGTCGTGCCGGCGGCGATCCCCGGCATCGTCGCGGTGGCCGTCTACGCCTTCATGACCGCCTGGGGCGAAGTCCTCTTCGCCTCCGTCATGACCAACGACACCACCCGCACCCTCGCGGTCGGCCTCCAGGGCTACTCCACGCTCAACGACGTCTACTGGAACCAGATCATGGCCGCCTCGCTGGTCGTGAGCGTCCCGGTCGTAGCGGGCTTCCTGCTCCTCCAGCGCTACCTGGTGACCGGCCTGACGGCGGGAGCGGTCAAGTGACCCACGTCGAACCACACATCACCACACGCGAAAGGACGCACGTGAGCATCGACCTCGCCGCACTCCCGCACGACTTCCTGTGGGGCACGGCCACATCGGCGTACCAGATCGAGGGAGCCGTGGCCGAGGACGGCCGCTCACCGTCGATCTGGGACACCTTCTCCCACACCCCCGGAAAGATCGACAACAACGACCACGGCGACGTCGCCTGCGACCACTACCACCGCTGGCGCGAGGACATCGACCTGATGCGCCGGCTCGGCACCAACGCCTACCGCCTGTCGATCGCCTGGCCGCGCGTCGTCCCCGGCGGCGACGGCCCGGTCAACGCCAAGGGCCTCGCCTTCTACGACGAACTGGTCGACGCCCTGCTGGAGGCCGGCATCACGCCGTCCGTGACCCTCTACCACTGGGACCTGCCGCAGGTCCTCCAGGACCGCGACGCCGGCTGGCAGGCGCGGGCCACGGCGGAACACTTCGCGTCCTACGCGTCGGTCGTCGCCGAGCGCCTCGGCGACCGCGTCACGCACTGGGCCACCCTCAACGAACCCCTGTGCTCCGCCTGGATCGGCCACCTCGAGGGCGTCATGGCCCCGGGCCTGACGGACCTCACCGCGGCGGTCCGCGCCTCCTACCACCTGCTCCTCGGGCACGGCCTCGCGATGCAGGCCATCCGCTCGGCCTCCCCGGCCGCGCGGGTGGGCATCGTCAACAACCTCTCCACCATCCACGCCGCCACCGACCGCGAGGAGGACCTCGCCGCCGCCCGCCGCATGGACGGCCACACCAACCGCTGGTGGCTCGACCCGGTCCACGGCCGCGGCTTCCCGACGGACATGCGCGAGGTCTACCGCGTCGAACTTCCCGAGCGCGAAGGCGACATGGACCTCATCGGCGCGGACCTCGACTGGCTGGGCCTGAACTACTACTTCCCCCAGACGGTCGCCGCCGACCCCACCGCCCCGGCCCCCTACGTCCGCACCGTGCGCCGCGTCGGAGTCCCGCGCACCGGCATGGACTGGGAGGTCGACGCGAGCGGCATCGAGGACCTGCTGCTGCGCCTGACCAACGACTACGGGGCACGCAAGCTGTACGTCACGGAGAACGGCTCGTCCTTCCCGGACGTGATCCGCCCCGACGGCACGATCGACGACCCGGAACGGCAGGACTACCTCACCGCGCACCTGGCCGCCTGCGCCTCCGCCGCCCGCAAGGGCGCCCCCCTGGCGGGCTACTTCGCCTGGTCGCTCCTGGACAACTTCGAGTGGGCGTACGGCTACGACAAGCGCTTCGGCCTGGTCCACGTCGACTACGCGACCCAGACCCGCACGATCAAGGGCAGCGGCCGGCGGTACGCGGACGTCATCGCCGCACACGGCCGGGAACGGGGCCGCGAGGCCGCCTGAAGCGGACCCGGCCCCGGGACGGAAACGGGACGGCATGTTCCGCCGCCCGGAGCGGAATACCGCCTACATGTCTAAGGGGACGCGCTGGACGCTGGTCGCCGTACTGCTGGTCTGGAGCCTGTTCGCCTACCCCTGGTACGACAGGGGCTGCGACATAGCGGAGGCGTACGCGGCGGTCTTCAAGTACGGAGTGCCGGAGGGCCTCGAGCCCCTGCCGGCCTGCTACGGCTGAGGGGGGCGGCGGCCGGGCCCCGGGACTCCCGGGACCCGGCCGCCCGCGCGTCCCCACCGCCCCACCGGTACGGGCGGGAGCCGAGGAGCCCAGGTTGCCCCGGTTTCCGATATTGACGGTGGGGCGCAAGAGGTCGCTACTTGTGCAAGGGACGTTGGGTAACCGTCCATGTCCAGGTCGACCAGAGGCAGGAGCAGCGACGCATGGTCGTATCCGGTCCACGGACCACCAGGAGCGCGCCCATCGGGCAACGCGCCGACAGTTCGCGGTCACTGACCGATACCCATGCTTCCAGGCGGTGCAGATGAAGAAGAGACTGTGTGCCGCGGGCGCCGTCCTCGGCGTCCTCGTCACGTCCGGCGCACTGCCGGCCCAGGCGGCCCCGGCCCAGACGCCCTCGGCCCAGCGCCCGAACGGGCACGCCCTCCCGCTGGGCCCCTCCGACCTCACGGAGACCCGCACCACGACGACCCTGCAGCCGGGCGTCACCCTCACCCGCATCGTGCGCGGTGACGACGACCCGTCCCTGCACTGGACGGTCGAGGTCTCCATCCCCGGCGGAGACACCTCCCCGGACCCCGACGCACCCCCGACGGCCCTGAAGGACAAGGCGAGCGCCGACGAACTGGCCGCCGCGCTCACCCGTGACGGCTTCCCCGCCCGCGTCGAGAAGGTGACGACGCGGCGGACGGCCGACTACGCCGGCGGCACCCTCGGCTGGCGGGTCCGTATCGGAACGTTCGCCTCCCAGTCCGCCGCGACGACCGAACGCACACGCCTGCGGACGGCCGGATACACCGGATCCGCCGTCTTCACCGGCTGGGACGGCGAGGCAGCGGACCGCGGCCCCTGGCACGTCGACGTGCTCACCATCGACCCCCGCACCTTCCGCGGCGGCCTCGACGCGTCGTACGGCCCGGACCTGGAGAACCGCGAGACCACCGGGGAACTGGCGAACGCGGCCGGAGCGACGGCTGCGGTCAACGCCGGTTTCTTCGTCCTCGACCCGAAGGCGGGCGCACCCGGCGACCCGGCCGGCCTGGGCGTGTACGACGGACGCCTGCTCAGCGAACCGGTGAGCGGCCGCCCGGGCCTGGTCCTCCACGACGACGGCCGGCGGACCGAGATCGACCGCTACACCTGGCGGGGACGGATCGTGTCCCGCGGCACCTCACTCACCCTGAACGGCATCAACCGCGTCCCGGGCCTGATCAGGAACTGCGGCGGCAGCGAGGGCGACCGGCCGACGTCCCTCCCGCTCCATGACGTGACCTGCACCAACGCGAACGAACTCGTCGCCTTCACTCCCGAGTACGGCCGGCAGACCCCCTCCGGTGAGGGCCTGGAGGCGGTGCTGGACGCCCACGACCGGGTGGTCGAGCTGCGCTCACCGCGCGGGGGAGCGCTTCCGGCGGGCGGCAGCTCGGTCCAGGCGACGGGCGACCGGGTCGCGGACCTGACGGCCCTGGCCCGCCCCGGCGCCCACGTCACCACGAGGACGACCCTGCTGGACGACCGGGGCAGGCGCGTCTCCCCGTCCCCCGGCACCGACATGGTCAACGGCGGCCCCGAACTGGTCCGCGACGGACGGCTCCACGTCACACCGGCCACCGACGGCATGGTGCACCCCGGTGACCCGAGCTGGTACTACGGCTGGGTGCACAAGCGCAACCCGCGCACCCTGGCCGGAGTGGACGCGGCCGGCCGCACCGTCCTCGTCACGGCCGACGGACGCAGCACCGAGGCACTCGGCCTGAGCATCGTGGAGAGCGCCGAGGTCGCCAAGTCCCTCGGACTGCGCGACGCGGTCAACCTGGACGGCGGCGGCTCGACGACGATGGTGACCGACGGCGCGGTCATCAACGACCCGTCCGACGCCACCGGCGAACGCCCCGTCGGCGATGCCCTGTTGATCCTGCCCCGCAGAAACTGACCCAGCCCGGTCCCACCGTCCACGCAGTGACGAACCGCACCGCAGGGAGCCGCCATGTCCGCGCCCACCGTCCCGACCCTCAGATCCCGCGTCCTGCTCGTCCTCACCGTCCTGCTCGCCATGCTGCTGCCGACGGCACCGGCACTGGCGGCGTCCGGTGCCGGGGCGCCGTCACCGCACGGTGCGGAGGTCGTCGCCGTCACCCAGGTCGCGGACCGGCAGGTCGACCTGTCGGTCCGCTCCACCGCCCTGGGCGGCCGCACGGTCAAGGTCCGCCTCCTCACCCCCGACGGCTGGAACCCCGACGCCCGACGCCCGCAGCACTGGCCGACGCTGTGGCTACTCCACGGCTGCTGCGGCGACTACACGTCGTGGACCCGGATGACCGACGTCGCGGAGACCGACGCGCTCCGCGACGTCCTCGTCGTGATGCCGGAGGCCGGCTGGAACGGCTGGTACAGCGACTGGTGGAACCACGGCCAGGGCGGCGACCCCGCGTGGGAGACCTTCCACACCGTGGAGCTGCGCCACCTCCTGGAGAGCGACTGGGGCGCGGGCAGCAAGCGCGTCGTGGCCGGCCTGTCGATGGGCGGCCAGGGAGCCCTCCTCTACGCCGCCCGCCACCCCGGCATGTTCAGGGCGACGGCGGCCTACTCGGGTTCGGCCCACCCGCTGCTCAACGCCGAGTCGGTCGACCGCATCATGGGCTTCTTCGCCGGCCAGGGCAACGACCCGCTCCGCGTCTGGGGCGACCCGGTCGCGCAGCGCGGCATCTGGGAGGCCCACGACCCGTACCACCTGGCGAAACGACTCCGCTCCATCCCGGTCTACCTGTCCTGCGGCGACGGCACCACCGGCCCCCTGGACACCCCGGGCGCGACGAGCGCCCTGGAGGCCGACTTCAACCGCCAGAACCAGGCCCTGGCAGCGGAGCTGCGGAGGGTGGGCGCACGGCACCTGACGACCAACTTCTACGGCCCGGGGACACACGGGTGGGCGTACTGGGAGCGTGAGCTGCATGCTTCGCTGCCGATGCTGCTGGGGGCGCTGGGCCTGCCGGGCTGACGTTGCGAGCCCGACGCGAGGTCGCGTGGGGCGTAGTGAGGTGCCGTGGGCACCGAGAAGTGATGTGCTCGCAGTATGTTGACGTCGTCAACGATTGTCATTGGTTGATATCGGCCGGGCGCTCTGTGTACGGTGGCTGAATGGCACAGACCCCGGCCGCTCCGACGAACCCGTTGGTAACCGGTTCCGAGATCGCCCGTATCGCAGGTGTTACTCGCGCCGCCGTGTCGAACTGGAGGCGTCGGTACGACGACTTTCCTGCACCGGCAGGCGGTGGCGCGAACAGCCCCCTGTACGACCTGGCCGAAGTGCGGGCTTGGCTGGAGACGCAGCGTAAGGGCCAGGACGTCACCGACGAGGTACAGCTGTGGCAGGAACTGCGCGGAGCCTATGGGGACGACATTCTCCGCGGACTCGGAGACGTTCTGCAGACCCTCGCCACCCCGGAGGAACGAAAGCAGGCCGCACTGCCCGACGCCGTGATTCACCTGGCGCGGCGCATGGCGCAGGAAGGTTCCCTCTCCGACGTTGCACAGGGCCTCGCCGAGCGCTTCACGGAGTCCGTGCGACGGACCGGCTCCGACCAGGTGAGCTCACCGCGGTTGGTCCGCGCTGTCCAGCAGTGTGTCGGTGACGTGCCGGACGATGCCGTGCTGTTCGATCCGGCTTGCGGCATCGGCACTCTCCTTCTCGCTGTCGGCGCGGACCAGCATGTCCGGCGTTACGGCCAGGAAGCGGATGCCCGAAGCGCGCGCTTCGCCCAACTGAGGGCGGAGCTCACCGGGTGGGCCCACATGGAGATCAAGCAGGGCGACTCCCTGCGGGCCGACCAATGGCAGGGCCTCAAGGCCGACCTGGTCGTCTGCGACCCGCCGGTCAGCGACACCGATTGGGGACGGGAAGACCTCCTGCTCGACCCACGCTGGGAACTGGGCACGCCGTCCCGCGCCGAAGGTGAGCTGGCCTGGTTGCAGCATGCCTACGCCCATACCGTCCCCGGCGGCCGGGTCGTCATGGTGATGCCTGCCTCAGTGGCCTACCGCAAGGCCGGGCGTCGCATCCGCGCCGAACTCGTCCGCCGCGGCATCCTGACCCAGGTCACGGCTCTGCCCCCCGGCACGGCCGCCGCGCATGCGCTTCCCGTCCACGTGTGGCAGCTTCGGCGGCCTCGCACCGCTGATGACGCCGCTTCCGCCGTACGCTTGATCGACCTGACGGCCAACGACCCGGACGACTCCTTGAGGCCGCGCCCGGAACAAGTCACCGAGGTGTCCCAGATCGATTTGTTGGACGATCTCGTGGATCTCACTCCGGCGCGCCATGTGCAGGAGTCGCACCGCGATTACGTCACCGAGTACGACGCACTGCGGCGCGAGTTGGGCGAGCAGACGCGACGCCTGGGTGCTCTGCTGCCGGCCTTGGCCGCCGGTGAGGAGGCCGGCTCCCTGGAAGGTGGAAGTGTCGGCGTCGCCGATCTGATCCGGGCCGGTCTCGTCCAGTACGCGGAACCGGAACCGGTATCTGTCAGCGACCAGCTCGACACCGACTTCCTCCAGGGCTTCCTGCACAGCGCCGTCAACAGCAGACGCTCCACCACCGCCAGCGGTACCTTCCGGCTCGACGGCAAGAACGCCCGCATCCCGCAGATGGACATCTCCGAGCAGCGCCGTTACGGGGCTGCCTTCAGCGCACTCCGAGAATTCGAGGAGCGGTCACGCAGGGTGGCCGAACTCAGCAGGCAGATCGCCGCCCTGGCGCGGGAGGGACTGAGCAGCGGGGCGCTGAAGCCCGACGACTGAGGGGCCGGGGCCCCGGTATCCCGACCCCCTATTGAGGGATGAAGGGGCTGGATGTCCCGCTCCAAGACACTGCGAGCGCCTCACGTGCCCGGGTGCACGCCACGAACAGCAGGCACCGTTCCCGCAGTAGATCCGACTCGTGCTGCAGGAAGTCCACGGAGGCCGGCGTCACCTCCCGGCCGAACGGCACCGCACCGGCGGTCACGCCGAGCACGGCGACGCACCGGAACTCCAGTCCCTTCATGGCGTGCATGGTGGCGAGCCGTACCCCGTCCACCTCGGCGCCCGGGTTCTCCTTGACCCGGACCACCGGCACCCCGGCCGCAGCGAGCTTGTCGTACGTCTTGTCGAGCAGGACGTTGAAGCGGGCGCACACGCCGATCTCAGCGGGTCGGACGCCCTGCGCGACCCAGTCCTGAACACGTGTGACGAGTGCCGTGATCTCCTCCTGCTCCGACGCGTACCCCGCCGTATGCGGTCTGCGTCCGTGCAGCAGCGAGCGGTAGCCGGCCAGTGTGTCGTGGCCGTCGCCGCCCAGATCATCCACCGTCACCGGACTCAGCAGGCCGGTGGACCAGGTAAGGATCTCCTCCGTGCTGCGGTAGTTGAGTCGCAGCCGGTGGGTGCGTCCGGTCACCGCGATGCCCAGCGAACCGAGGGACACCTTCGAGTCGTAGATGCGCTGGTGCGGGTCGCCCGTGATGAACAGGTCGTCGTTACCGGGAGCCACCGCGCCCCGTAGTACGCGCCACTGCGCGGGGTGCAGGTCCTGAGCCTCGTCCACCACCACATGGTCGTGCGTGGGGGCCGCAGCCGCGAGCAGCTCGGCCGCTCGCGCGCACACCATCAGATGTGTGGTTCTCTTCCGGTCACGCAGCATTGACTCGAACAGCTCGATGGCGGGCCACAGCTGTTCCCGCCTGCTCGGTGACAGGGAAGTGCCCCGGCCGCGCCGGGAGGCGGCACGGTAGTCGTCCAGGGTGCGCAGATCCTGAGCGAGGACGACGTGCCGGTACTCCTGGGCGAGGAACTGCTCTGTCCACGGCAGGCCGAGCTTCTTGGTCACCCGCTGCCACAGCTGCCGCTCCTCGCGGTCCCCGACGGGGGAGGGAGCCCTGCCGTCCACGCGGGTCACGACACCGTGCGCGTAGGCGTTGACCGTCGTCACGTCCACCCGCGCCAGGAGCTCTTCGTCACCGTCCAGGAGCAGGGACAGGTTCTCCCGCAGCGAGGCGGCCAGTGCGTTGGTGTAGGTGGTGAGCAGGACCCGGGTGTCCGGAGTACGCCCGAGCAAGTGCTTGACGCGGTGCAGCGCGGCGACCGTCTTCCCGGTCCCGGGCCCGCCGGTGACCTGCACCGGGCCGCCGTAGGACACCCGGTAGGCGACCCGCCGCTGCGAGGGGTGCAGGAACACCCGCCAGGCCGCGAAAGGCTTCTCCAGGATGTCGGCCAGTTCCTCCGGGCCGCTGACCAGCGTGATGCGGCTGGTGGTGTTGGCGATCACGACGGCCAGGCTCTCGTCCGGGTCGGGACCGGCGGCGACCGGCCGACGTACGGCGACCACGTCGCGATAGACCTCCTCGGGACCGAACCCCTCGGCGAGGTACTGCAGCACTTCGAACTGGTCCTCCGGCAGCAACGTGCCGAATGCCTCCAGCTGCGGCTTGTCGATGACGGTGCGCACCGCGCGGAGCACCTGGCCGTCGATGCCGAGCTCACGCAGCACGGTGTCCGAATACCGCGCGAACAGCAACGAGGGCGCAGCCGCGGCGGCCTTCTCCAGCTGCGGGGTCAGCTGCTCGATCGCGACCACGTTGCGTACCTCGAGCGCCCGCGTCGCGGAGTTCGTCGTGTACAGCCGCTTGGCGGCCCAGGTGTAGGCGTCGTCGTGCCGGACGACGTTCACGAGCAGGAACACATCACTGCCGTCGTCGGGGGCGAGAACCACACCGCGCCAGAAGTCGTTGATGCGGATGGTCCGCATACGCGGGTCGCGGGCCTTCTCGACGGACTCCAGGTGCAAGCCCTTGTCCGCGTGCAACTCGGGAACGGTGAGTTGCTGAAACTTCTGCATCGCTTTGCGCACGCCGGCTCGTACGGGCCTCTCCAGAAGGTCGTAGCTCTCCCAGAAACTGTTGGCGAACGCCAGCTGCGGCACGACGTGCTCCCCCCACCCCGGACGGTCACTGCAGGCTGATCATACGTGCGGCGTGTCCACCAGCCGGGTGGCCACCTCCCCGACGTCCGCGAGCAGCCCCGCCGGGTCCTGGTCGAGGTCCAAGGCGTGCTGGTGGAGGACGATGCCCGCGTGCCGCACCCGGTGGGCGGCGTGGCCGGCGTTGCCCTTCGCGTACACCAAATGCCCCTCGTCCAGTCCGAGGGCGGTGCAGTAGGCGAGCATCTGGTACAGGTCGGCGTCCGCGTAGCCGCCGGGCCTTTCCACCTTGTACTTGGCGTCGGCCACCGCACACGGCACGCGGTCGGGCCCATAGAGGACGAGGTCCGGCTTCATGCGGATCGCCCGTGCCTCGTCCAGATGGAGAGGATCCTGGAACCGCGCGACGTGCCCGGAACCGCGCAGCGCCTCCCGCAGGGCGACGGTCACGAACTCCTCGGAGAGCCGGTTCATGTCGAACAGGAACCCCTCGACGCGGAGCCCGCCGGGCCCGTGCTCCGGGGAGGCGTCCTCCAGTACGGTCCGCGCCAGGCGCAGGGCGTGGTGATAACGGGCGTTGAGACGGCTCGGCCGCCACTCGGGCAGGGGCCGGCCGCGCACGAGCACCGTGACGTCCGCCAGCCGCGCCCGCTGGTGCAGCAGCCTGCGGCGCACCTCGCGCGGCACGCCGGGCAGCCGCAGCAGCCGTTCGACGGCCGCCCGCAGGATCCGGTTCTCCGCGATGTCCGTGGTGAAGTCGTCGTACGTCACCTCCACCGGCAGCGTCGCCCCGAACCGGCGCCGTATCTGCTCGGCCTCCCGGATCCGCCCTCGCACGACCGGCGAGGTCTCCTCCGTCACCCGGTAGCCCTGCAACAGCCCCTGCGTCAGGGCCCGGTCCACCTGCCGTTCCACGGCGTGGGCGAGCGCCGGCAGCACCTCCCGGTGCTCGGCCACGTCGACCTCACCGTCCCGCCAGGCACCGGCGGGACGGAGGCTGTAGCCGAGCAGGAAGAAGAGACGGGCGATCGGCACCTTGGGGGTGATACGGACCGTGAGCGGGTCGCCGTGTCCCGGCACAGCGACCGTGACGGCCCCGACCTTGCTGCCCGCCCGCAGCGACCAGCGCCCGGGGGAGTATGGATCGGGCGCCGCGTCCACGATGCGCAACGCGGCGAGCGCCCGCCCCACGTCGTCCGGCAGGGCGACGCCGACCGCCGGCGCGTGCTCGACGAGTTCGACGACCGGCGTCACCCCAGCGACTCCCGCAGCGCCGCCAGTCCGTACCGCTTTTCGACGTCCACGCCCTCGCCGTAGTGGTGCTCCTCCAGCAGTGGCAGGATCTTCGTCCGCCAGGCCCGCTCCAGGCCGCCCTCCCGGTACACACCCTTCTTCATCAGGTACGAGGGCCCGATGCGGAAGTCCGGATCGTCTATACGGGAGTTCAGCGCGTCGAGGAGATCGGCGGGCTCGGAGGCCCGGCCCTCCCGCGCCAGCCACCGGCGCAGCAGCCCACTCGTCGGCTCGGTGCGCGGCGACAGCTCCACGAACGCGAACCGTCGGCGCATCGCCGCGTCCACCAGCGCGATGGACCGGTCGGCGGTGTTCATGGTCCCGATCACGAAGAGGTTCGGTGGCAGGGCGAAGTCGTCACCGGAGTACGTCAGCCGCACCGACTTGTTGCGGTACTCCAGCAGGAAGTACAGCTCGCCGAAGACCTTCGCGAGGTTGGCCCGGTTGATCTCGTCAATGATCAGGAAGTGCGGGATGTGCCGGTTGCCCTCGCGGGACGCCAGGTCGGCGAGCTCGCGAAGCGGGCCGGCGGTGAGCCTGAACGCCACCTCACGGGTCTCCGGGTCCTCCTGCGGCCGGAACCCCTCGAAGAAATCCTCATAGGAGTAGGAGGGGTGGAACTGCACGAGCTTGACCTGCTCGGGGCCGCCGCCCAGGAACTCGGCGAGCTTGAGGGCGAGGTAGGTCTTGCCGGTGCCGGGCGGGCCGTAGAGCACGAGCTGCCGCTCGTCCCAGAGCAGATCGCGCACCTCACGCAACCACTCGGTGTCGTGGACGAGCAACTCGTCGGACAGGTCGTCGGTAGGCGTGGGAAGCTCCAGTTCTCGGCGGGCCGCGAGCGCGGGGATCTCTACGCTCGGGTCCCGCTCCGTCCCCGTTGCCTCCTCGGCCAGTTCTTGGTCGGTGAGACCCAGCCCTTCGACGTGGGCCTGGACGGCGGAGAGGTCGACGACATCATGCTGCACGGACAGCTTCTGCTGGAGCTCCTCGGGCAGGTCGTCGTAGGGGAAACCGGTCGGTTGCCAGTCCACGGGCCGACGCAGGTTGGACCGGCGGTCCTCGGACTCCGTCTGTTCGGCCTCGCCGGTGATCTCGCCGACGTACAGCCGGCCGTCGGAGATCGTGCACACGGTGTCGCCGGGCTTCATGCGCGACAGGAAGGCGTGAAGGTCCTCGACGAGCTGCTGCCGCTGACTGTAGGTGGCGGTCGACTCGTAGTCCTCCTGGACCAGCGTGCGCAACTCGTCCTTGCTGATGCCGGGGCGCACGCCGGGCCGCAGACGGGAGGCGGCCAGGGTGACGCGGCCCTCGGGCAGCCACACGCGCCGCACCAGGTCGAGCCCGGTCACATTGGAACCCCGCACCAGCCAGGGCCGGTTGGGGCCCGCCGCCCAGCGGGGCATGAAGTCGGACAGGGGCCTGTCGTCCTCGGTCCGCCACTCCTCCCACCCATTGCGCGGGGCGCCGACCATCACGACGGCGGCGAAGGAGGGAGAACCGAACACGATGTCGCGGGTCAGCTCCAGCCGGCCCGGCCACCGCGTTGACGGCACCAGCAGTCCCTGCGCTTTGAGCTCCTCGCGCCGCCGGGCCGGTGCCTTGAAGTGCTTGCCGAGCGAGGGCATCACATGGTCGCGTGCGGGAGAACCCGCCTTCACCAGGAACTTCCGGCTGCCGTTGGTCCCCGTCTCGTCCAGCAGGACGCCCCGCGCCCGCTCGCCGTCGTCCCCGCCGGGAAGTCGGAGCCGGAACTCCGGGTACTGCCTGTTCTCTTCGGCCATCGTCACCCTTTCCCCGTGGAGTAGTGCCGTTAACGAGAACGATAGGTGCTCGTCGACAACGAGGCCATACACGAACCAGTAGGCGCGTTGACGTCGTCAACATATCTGCCTACGCTGTGGTGTGGTGTGAGCAATTGTTGGTGTCTAGTTCTTCGGTCTGACTCCGGCGCCGCATCGCAAAAGTGAGAAAAGTGCCGCAAGGGTGCCGCGTGAAGGCATAGTCTGCGGCCTCACCGTGAGTGGGGTCGGGGCGGCCCGCAGTACGGAGGTGTCATGGGTGGGGACCCGTACGAATCGGAAAAGGCTGGTGGGCATGGGGGAGCGGAGGTACAGGACCCGTATGGGGAGCGGCCGCTGCTGACGACCGCCATGACGGCGGGTCACCACGGGGTGTCCGAGGAGGAACGGCGCCGGCTGCGGAGCTATCTCGAGGCAGTCGTCACGGTGCGACCGGCTCCCGTACACACCGCGGTCGCCTTCAACGCCGTGTATTTCGGCTATGACTTGGGCGGTGACGGCTACGGCGGCAGTCCGCTGAGCCCCGACGCCTTCCCTGTGATCAGCGTCGGCGAGAGCACACCCGTGTTGCCGGTCGGCGCGATGGTGTGCATCACCACCGGGTCCGACCCGCTTTTCGCCGAGATCGTCTACAAGGAGGGCGCCCACCCCGAACTCGGCCCGCTCGGTGAGGTTCCGGCCTGGGTGTCGGGGGCTCCCGTCGGCGCCGAAGGACCGGGCAGGCCCACCGACGCCACCGCGCCTCGCCGGCGCGAGCGGCTGGTCCCGGACGTGAACGCCTTCGGGTCGCGTCTGAGCCTCTCGCCTGCGCAACTGCTCCGCTTACGCACGCGCCGACGCTGGATCGACGAGGACGCCCACGTCGTGGTCGACGTCCGCCACCCGTCCCCCGAGGCGGCCGGGCGTGACGACCTCACAGCGTATGCCGAGTACCTTCTCACGACGGCGCGGGATCAACTGCTCAACCCCTACGTGCCGGTGTCCCTCGCCGAACTGGTGGGCAGTACGCACGACGACGACTTGCGGGCGGGGCTGCTCGGGCTCCTCGACACGGTGCGGGGCGTCCTTCACTTCAGTCCAGCTCTGCGGACCTGGGGTGACTACGCCATGACCCGTGACCGCCTCGCGGCCGGACTGCGCGACAGCGGGCCGCTCTGCGGAGATGACCTCAAGTCACTCGTGGCGGCGGTGGAGCACGCGGCCACCCCTGCGAAGAGACGCTTCGGCCTTACCTCCGCGGTCACCGAGTACACGGCGATCGGACCGCGACTGCGCGTGTTCCCCGGAGCGGCAGAGGCAATGAGGGGAGTGGACTACGCCGCCGCGGTGTTCCGGGCGAATCTGGCGCTCGCCGACGCCGTTCGAGGAGACAGCGACCGGGGCCTGTTCGAGAACGGCTCACGGATCACCCTCGACGACGCCTTCGAGGGGGGCGGCATCTGGCGCTCGCACCACCCCGGCGCCGGTGAACCCACCGGGGACCCGCTCGTCCCGGCCGGGCGTGGCTGGGCGTCGAGCCTGGCACCGGCACCGTCCCAGGGCTCAGAGGGGGAACCCGAGCCGGAGGAGGACATCGAGCCGGTCGACGTGCCCCTCGTCGACGATTCAGACCTCGGCCGAGGCGAGCTCCTGCGCGACGATGCCCAAGTCGTCGTCTGGCGGGCGCCGCTGCGACTCGCCCACCTACGGAGCGGCTGGTTCCCTCTGCCTCCGGAGGCAGTGCGTGAACTGCGTCGGTCCCTCGGCCCGGACATGGACATACGCCTGGAACTCGATCACACGGGACGGGTCTCGGCCGACACGGAGGTCCAGGCGGTGAACGCCGAACTTACAGGCATACAGGCCCGGTTGAAAGGCGTTACCTGGCCGCAGGACTTCTTCCCCGGCCTGATGCTCGACGTGCGTCTGCCGCGCGGTGGAGCGATGATTAGGCTGGCCACCACCGAACTCGACGAGCCGGTACGGTTCGGCAACCGGGTGACCGGGCACTGCTTCGACCCGCGCGTCGTCACCCGCGAGGACGTCCCGGGCAGCGACCGGGGCGGTGACACGGCCGTCGGTCTCGGACCCCGGGCTCTCGTCCTGCGTACCGTACGCCGGTGCGGGCTGCTCACCCCGGACGGCCACGCGCTGCAGGACCGTGCGGCGCTGCCACGCGCCGCCTACGGGCGTCGGCCGGCCCGAGCTCAGGTGGCCGCCCTCATGGCGGCGGTCGGCGAGCTGTTCGCGGAACGGGTCTTGGAGCCCGCGCTCGGCAGCCGCGACGCGTGGGGGCAGCCGCATTTCCCGCCCCGCGCGGGACAGCCGACCATCCCGCTGATCGCCTACCGTCCCGTCCGGCAACGCGTGATACGCCCCTGGGGCGGCACGGATGTGGGTGGGGGGAAGCTGCGCGCCGTGCACTTCGTCCCCGGTCATCTACGCCGGCTGCGTCCGGGCTGCTCGCCCAGTGACGTCCAGCGCGCGGCCTTCCGCGAGTACTGCCGCCGCCTCGGCAAGGCGGACGGCTGGGAACTGCCCGCCGGCTACACGTTCGTCACCGAGCACACCCGCGGTCACTGAGTCGTTCCGGGTGACCGTTCCGGTCACCGGCTCGTGTCCGGGTTGTCGGTCGGCATCTCCCTTCCCCCTCTTCTCGGGATCCCTCAGAGGCCCCGCTACCGCACTTCACTGCACCGCACCACAGCAACAGGAACGGAGTACGTGTCCATGCAGGACCGCTTCCGCGTCATCACGGGGCCGCCGTTGTCCCCGCCGAATGCATCGAGCAAGGAGCTCGAACAACTCGCCACCGCCCTGAACGCGCTGGAACATCCGACCGCTGCCGCTCTGGGCGACCTCACGGCCGGTCACGTCGAGTTGGCGTTCAACTCGTTGCGGCCCAAGGACCGGCAGCGGCTGCTCACCGGCCTCGGCATTCGCATCGCCGCCCCCCGACGAGCGGGTAGGGCCCTGTGTGAGGACGTACTCGCCCGGCTGAGGAGAGAGTGGCGGCATCAGAGCTGCGTCTGCAGGGTCAAGGAGCTCACCTGCACGGTCATGGACCATGTGATCGCCTGCGTCTCCTCGGAAGACGGTGCAACGGGGCCCGACGCCGTTTCTCGGTGGGGCGAGGGCCTTGTCCGCGCCGCGACGTTCGCGTGGTGCAACGCTTCTGTCGCCGACGCACGCGTTCTGGTCTGGGCGTCGGAGCACAACTGGTTCGGGGCCGTGGCCGGCGAAGAGGAGAAGGCGCAGTTCGTCGCCGTCGCCGATGCGGCGCGGGCCGTCGTGGCGGAGCACCCCGATTTCGCCTTCGGCGCCCAAGACGCACACGCTGCCAAGGAGACGGAGAACGGCCAGGATCGTGCCGCTGCCGACACGGCACAGGTGGCGAAGAGGGACATCCGCGCGCCCGACCTGGCCTCCACCGCCGGTGCGCCTGCGACCGCCGCTGAAGAGACTGGGACGGATGCGGACGACGAGGACGCGAAGTCGGCGCCGGACGTAGAGGCGGCCTGCCGGAGGGTGGAGTCGGCGCTGGAGAGGTCCCGGCGGGCGACGGTGAGCGTGACCGACGCGGTCAACGACGGCCGCCCGCCGCGACACGAGGACCTGGCCGAACTCGGCGCGCTCGACGTCGCGTTCGCCCACGCCGACGCGGTGTTGCGCCAGGTCGGCATCGAAGGTGTTCCCCGGCGCTTGGGGGACATGGTGCGTGCTGCGCAGGCCTACCGTGCGACGCGGGAGCAGGAGGTCGTAACGCGGGATGTCCTGCGCGGCCTGCTGGGCGTCGGCTGCCGTCCGGACAGCCCGGCCGCTTCCGCCGCTGAGGCCGTCCGTGAGGCGGCGCATCGGCTGCTGGACCGGCCGGTGTGGGAGGAGACAGAACGGCAGGAGAGCGCCGCGCTCGTCGCCCTGGCACGGTTGATCCGGCTGGGACAGCGGCCGGAGGCGGCGGCGGAGATCCTTCAGTTGCAGCCGCAGATCGTACAGGTACTACCGGCGTGCGCCATGGCAGTGGTCATGCGGCACGATTTGACGCTCTCCGAGCCGGATGCCGTCGGGGACACCGGGGGAAGCGCGCAGGCCGCTGCCCCGGTTGCCCCCGCTGCCGGCCCGACGGCGGACGGCACGGCCGTCGGCGAAAACGGCGGCGAGACCTCGGTCGCTACCGCGCAGGGCACGCTCGATGGGCCGGGCTGTTCGGCGGACCCGGCTGCCCCCGTGACGCCGGTGGGTGGGACCCCGGCTCCCGTCACCGTGGTGTCGCAGACCCGCACGATTCCGACGGAGCCCGCCGTGGCTGCGGCGGAGAGGCCGGTGGACACGAGATCCAGCGGTGCCCCGGCGACCCCCGTCATCCCGGCGCCCGCGTCGGCCGTGACCACCGGGCACGTCGCCCAGGGCACGGAGCCGTGCCCCGATGCCGACGGGTCCCCGGAGGACGAGCCGTCTCCGCGTACCCGCGGCGTGCAGCTCGTGGCCCCGCACCTTGACGCTCCGCGGCCCGCGTCCTCGGTGGACCGCGCCACCGGCTTCGCCTCGACCTTGGTCACGGACACCGGCGTCGCCTCCGCCGCCAGTGCCTCGACGCCCACCCCCACACACGACGTGCTCCCGTCGTCGGACGCACCGCCTTCGGACACTGCCAGAGGCGGTGCGTCCGAGGCCGACGACATGGTTCACCAGGACGAGGCCGACGCCGCCGCCGAGCGGGCCCTGGCCCAGCTGATTGTCGAGCGACGCTTCGGGCTCGCGCACCACGTTGCGCGTGCCGCCGGACATTCCGAACCACAGGTGGCGGCTCTGCGCCTGGCCGGCGCAGCCGCGCTGCTGACGTCAGGTGACAGCCGGGGCGCCCGGCTGACCACGGACCTTCTGCAGCAGTACGGCGGGTACGCGAGCCGGGAGGCCGAGGGCAGCGAACTGCTGTTGCTGCCTGCCCTGTTGCGCGCCGCACTGATCACGGGCGACCACTTGGCGGGCGCGCAGCTCAAGGCGTTGGTGCCTCGGCTGCCGGAACGGCTCGGCGAGGTGGCGACCGCAGTCGCCGACCGGGCCCTCAGTGGCGCGCTGATGGTCGCCTCCCCGCTGACGGCGGACGTCTCAACGGCGCAGGTCCGGCTGCGTGAGCTGACGGACCAGAGCCATGACCTGCTCGTGCCGCCGAAGCTGCGGTTCGCCCGGGCGACGGAGATCGCCAAACACTGGCTGGACCCCGACGACGGGATGCTGGGCTCGCTGCTCACGACGGTGGTACGCGACCGGCGCGCCGCAGTGGCGCGGCTGCGGGAGCAGGCCGACCGTCTGTCGAAGCTGGCCGACATCAACAGCGAGATCGACCGCATGGACCGCAAGCACCGCAAGTCCAGCGGCAAGCCGCTTCAGGGTGCGGGCCGACAGGACCTCGTGCACCTCGTGGGGCGGACCGTCGCGTTGGTCAAGGAGTGGTGCCTGGCGGTCGACGAGATCCGACGTGGCGACCGTTCCGACGGCAATCGGGCGGCGAAGGAGATCTCCGCCCTGCGCCAGTCGCTGCTGGACGGCCGGCAGGCGGTGCTGGCGCAGCTGGAACCGTCGGCGCGGCGCTCGGGTGCCGTGGCCGCAGCGACGGCATGGGCGGCGCGCGCGTCGATGGAGGAGCTGTTCGCGCTGCTGGCCGGTGAGGACGCGGCCACGCGTCCTGTTGGGGCCCTCGCCCCGGAGGACGCGTTGGACGCGGAGCTGCTGAAGGTGTGCGACACCCGCGAGGAGCAGCCGTCGCTGGACCTGCTGCTCACTGCGGTCGACCGCTCCTGGCAGGACGCGCTCGCGGAACGGCTCGACCGAGACGCGTTCTGGGCGGCCCGCACCCTTGTCGACCTGAGCGGCCAGGGGTTGCTGCCGGCAGGACGGGCCGGTGACGACATCCTGCCCACGCTCGCCGACATCGACCGGCGGGAGGCCGAGCGACGTGCGCAGCTGCTGCGGGACCACGACGAGTTGCTGGCCGAGCTACACCGCGCGCAGGCCGACGGTGCCGTCACCGACGACCAGGACCTGCGCCTCCAGGAACAGCTCGCCGACGCCCGCGCCAGGCTCGACGTCACCGGCGCGCATGACCTGAGGGACGTGCGGCGGGCCCTGGACACCGTCCGCGGCGACCTCCCCGCGTTCCGCCGGCAGGCGGCCGACCGGATCCGCGCCCGGCTCGACGCCCTGGACGTCCTCGACGAGGACCGCGCTCAGGTGCTGCGCCACCTCGACACCGGAGGCCTGGCCACGGCCGCGGACCTCGTCTACTTCCTGGAGATCGGCGAGGAGGTCCCCGAGATCGAGGGCGGGGAGCAGCACCTGACGGAGTTCTTCCCGGCTGTGCCCGACGGTCTGCCGGGCGGGATCGACCGCCCTCTCGTGGCGCTGGTCCGCTCAGGTGGCAAGCACGCCACTGTCCCGGTTCTCGACTACGGCGGCCTGTCCAGCGAAGAGGCTGCGCTGGCCGCTGACGTCCTTGAGGAGTGGCGGGAGCTGGGCACCGCGGAGCCGAGGGAGCGCCTCCAGGTGGCGCCGACGCGGCGGGTGCCGCCGTTGTTGAAACTCCTCGGCTACGACGCGAAAAGCGCACGACAGCTCGACGACCGCTCGCAGCACCGCCGCGAGTACCGTCTGTTCGAGGCGACCGAGGTCGAGATCAACGGCCAGGCGAAGGTGCCCGCGTTCGGCTCGCAGATCCGGGAACAGGGCGGCAATCTGCGGGTCATGATGGTCTGGGGCCGGCCTCCGGCGAAGGTCGTCATGAGCTGGGCGGAGCGCGAGACCAGTGGGGCCAGTCTCCTCGTGCTGTACTTCGGCACGCTCAGCCGCAAGGACCGCACCGAACTCGCCGCCGGCGGCGGTAGGCTGTCGCAGCCGCTGCTGGTGGCGGACGACGCCGCCCTCGCGTATTTGGCGGCGCGCGGCAACCGGCAGGTCAGCACGGCGACCGAGACGCTGCTGCCGTTCTCCGGAGTCAACCCGTACATCAGGGAGAAGCGCGGCCGCATCGGCGGCGAGATGTTCTACGGCCGCGACGCCGAACGCAGCAACATCATCAAGCCGCACGGCACCCAGGTCATCTTCGGCGGCCGAGGCCTCGGCAAGTCGGCCCTGCTCGCCGATGCCGGGGAACGGTTCACCGCGCTGCGTCCCAGCCACCACCAGGTGGTGCACGTGAACCTGGACCAGGAGAACATCGGCAAGGGCGTTTCCCTGGGCCTGGAGGCGCTGTGGAGCGTCCTGGACCGGAAGCTGACCGAGGCGCAGGTGCTGGATCCGCCGCAGGGCCGCAAGACCTCCTCCGGCGTGGACGTCTACGAGCGGGTGCGCGCGGGCATCAGGGCCTGGACCGAGGCGGACCCGCTGCGCCGGCTGCTGATCCTGCTCGACGAGTGCGACCAGTTCTTCGAGGCGGACGCACCCCGGTTCCACCAGACGAAGAAGCTGAAGGGGCTCGGCGACGAGACGAAGGACCGGGCGAAGGTCGTCTTCGCCGGTCTGCACTCCGTGCAGCGGTTCTCCAAGCTTGCCCGCAACGGGCCGTTCGGCCATCTCGCGCAGACGCCGACGGTGATCGGCCCGCTCGCCCCGCAGTCCGCGGCCGAACTGCTCGTCGAGCCGATGCGGGCGCTCGGTTTCGAGTTCAACGACGTGGACCTGGTCAACCGGGTGCTCGGCTACTGCTCCTACCAGCCGTTCCTGCTCCAAATGTTCGGCCACCGGCTCGTCGAGGTCTTGCACCGGAAGCGGACGCGGCGCGGAGTCGACGGCCCCCCGTACGACGTGGAGCTGGCCGACATCGAGGTGGTGGAGTCGGACGCGGACCTGAAGGAGAGCATCTCCGCGGCCTTCAAGGACACCCTCCGCCTCGACCATCGCTACGACGTGATCGCCAACGTGCTGGCCCACCACGCCCGGCAGAGCGGGCTGGAGGCGCGGATGAGTAACACCGAACTGCGCGACGAGTGCGAGTACTACTGGGGCGAGGGGTTCAAGCAGCTCGACACCGAGGGCTTCCGCGCCTACCTTTCCGAGATGGTGGGCCTCGGCATCCTGGCCCCCAACCATGACGGGCTCGGCTGGCATCTGCGCGGCCCCAACGCCCTGCGCATGATCGGCACGTCCGACGAGGTGGAGGCCCGGCTGCTCCGCGCCGACGATGAGTGCGAACTGCAGGAGAGCCTCGTCCTGGAGGGTCGGCCCGAACTGCCCGAGGGACGTCCCGCCCCGCTCACCAACGCGCAGTTGGACGACCTGCTCGGCCGGCGCACCAACCAGACGAGGGTCGTCCTCGGCACGAAGGCCCTGGGTGTCGGTGACGTCACCGACACCCTGCGCAGGCTCACCTCGGGCATTGCCGACTGGACTCTGCCGCCCGTCGGCAGGCCCAGCGTCTACCGGCAGGAACTCACCGGTGGCACTCCCCGCCAACGACGCGTCATCATCAGTGACTTCGTCAATCACCGTGATCCCGTGCGGTCCGAAGCATGCCGACAGGCCGTCGACCAGGCCGAGATCATGCTGCCGGCCAAGCCCGGCGTGACGCGCTCGGTCGTCCTCGTCACCGGCGCCGACCAGCTCGACCTGTGGCGGCCGCTGCTGACCGGCACCGATTCGACCTCCGCCGCGCCGGTCGTGCTGCGCCGCCATGACCAGCGCAGCCTTCGGGGCTGGACTCAACGCGTGGAAATGTTCCACACCGAGGACCGGCTTGAACGGCTCCACGAGCTGACCGGCGGCTGGCCGCTCCTCGTCGACCGGGCTCACCGTCTGCACACCGAGCTCGGCGATCCTGACGAGGTGCTGCGCCGCCTCGCCACTCTGCGCACGGACCGGGCCCGGGCCCGCGCCTTCGCCGACGCCACCGGCGTGTACGCGGAACCGCTGCTCGCGACCGGATACCGGGAGCTGGACAGAGAGTTCGCGGACGACTCGTTCGACTGGGAGAACGCGGTGACCGCCGTGGCCCTCGCCAGTGAGGTCGAGGAGGATGACGCCCACTGGATCGTCGCCTGCCTCGACGCCTTCCAGGTCTTCGACCGCGATGGCGGTGAGCTGCGCCTGGAGCCCTTGCTGAGGGAGTGCGTCACGCTGCGCGGCTGACCTCGAACCGACACGGCCCCGTCACGGCCATCCGGCCGGGCGGGGCCATCGTGTTCGGCTCCGCCCGCACCGTCTTGCCGGCAGCAGCTTGTTCCGGCGTGGGGTACGTGCACTCCGAGGGCGTGGTGCTCCTGAGGGGCATCACCCATTCCGCAGCGGGAACTCGGCAGGAACCCGCTTGTGCTCCGCGTCGGCATAGCGGGCGTCGCTCTCATGGCCGCGGGAGCCGGTGACGCTCCGCCGGAGCCGCCCAGTGGTGAGGGCGCGGCGTCCGGACGCGGCGAGCGCCACCCCACCGATCCCGTGCAGGCGGAGAAGGTGGGCGCCGCCCGGGAACAGAAGGTCGCCGAACTGACCGGCGGGACGGTTCCTTCGGGGGCTCCGGGAAAGCCCGGCCTGAAGGTGACCAAACCGGGAGCGGGCACCACCGACGTGGACGTGATCGGCGCGGACGGTTCGTACATCGCCGTGGGAGGACCGGCGAAGGCGAGGAATCTCGCGAAGTTCGGAGAAAAGTGCCACATCCTGAAGTACGCGGCGGAGCAGCAAGGAGTACGGGCGAAGGTGTATCTGGAAGAGGGAACACCGGATTCGGCTCTCGCACTCGCCAGGAAGATCCTGGGCGATGCGAACGTGCACACGTTCACGAGGTGACATGGGATGAGTGACGGCTTCTACTACTGGTACACCGGCCCGCAGGACCGGGGTGGTGTCGAGCGCGTCCTCCACGTCCTCGAGACGCACGGAGCGCACCTCGCCCATCCCGTGTCCCAGGTCGTCACCACCCTCACCAACGGGCCGGACCTGTGGGGGGAACAACTCCCCGTCGAGCGGGCAGAACTGATCGGTCTCCTCACTCTGACGGACAGGGCAGAGGTGAACTTCCAGCTCTGGCTGAACGAGCAGACGGACCTGTTCACCAGGTTCCGTCGCCTGTCCGATGGAGGGCTGGTCGTCGAGTTCGGCCTCGACGGGATGTGGCCTACCGAACAGGAGGTGGCGGTGCAGGCAATCTCGCGCGTCATCGACGCCGGCCGGAACGGCACATGGGGAGTGGTCCTCGATCGGCGCGGAATCACAGAGGAGACGGACTGGGACGGCGTGATGCTGGGAAGGCCGGTCGAGGTCGCAGACTGGCCCGAGGCGCTGGGGGTGCGGCCGGAGGTGGCGGCTCGACATCCTCTGCTGCGGAAGGCTCAAGGAGTGTCGAGGCCGCCCTTGGTGTTCTTCGGCGAGGGCGCCGGCTTGTGAGTAACGAAGTTGACGGACATGTGGTTCCACACCGCATGCTCCAGTCCTCCGCGATCCTGCCCGAGTCGGTCGGCGGTCTCTTCGTAGATCCGGCGAAGCTCGTGGTAGGTCGTCGCTCCGACACCCGCCTGCCGGGCGAAGGAGCGCAGATGCACGTCCACCGCCACGTGGGCTCCGCCGACCAGGGAGCTCAGATAGTCGACCGTCTTGGGGCCGACTCCGTGCACGGCGAGGAGTGCGGAGCGGCTGGTGTCCTCCGTCAGCCATGCCCTGAGTTCGTCACGTGTATCCACTCCGCTCGCTGCGAGAAGGTCGGTGATCGCGACGATGGCGGCGAGCTTCCTCCGGTTGGTCGTTCGCAGTACTGCGCCCAGCCGGCCTTCCGTCGCATGCGCACGAAAACCAGTCACCGTGCGCGCGTCCGGCCAGGCCGCCTGCAGTTCCTCGACGCGCGGTCGTACCCAGCGCTTGTAGTGCCTGGCCTGCTGGAGGACGGCGTCGCAGATCACCGCGCCCATGTGGTGCCAGCCGCCAGCACGGAGAAAGGGACCCTCGCCCAGGGTGGACCGCACGTGCTTCGCGAGCATGGCGACGTCGTCATCGATGGCCACGGCCCCATGATGAGGGTGGGTACGCCTTCTGTCGACGGCTCACTGGTGCGAAACCTCCGCCCAGACGGTCTTGCCGCTCGGCGGATACGGCTCCGTCCCCCAGCGATCGGCGAGCGCGTCCACGAGGAGCAGACCGCGGCCCGACTCCGCCTCCTCCTGCCCCGATACGGCGACGGGCGACGGCTGCCGGTCACCGTGCGCGTCGCTCACCGCGATCCTGAGCGTGCCGGTGGCCGTGTCGAGTTCCAGAGCCAGGCGGAAGTCCCGGCCCTGGACCCGGCCGTGCAGTGCGGCGTTGGCTGCCAGTTCGGCCACGATGTGCTCCGCGCGCTCGGCCACGGACGGTGACACTTCCCAGGAGCGAAACTGTGCCAGCGCCAGCAGACGGGCGAGCCGCGCGCCGCGACGTGTGGACGACAGCTGCTGCGCGAACGTCCTGGCGGAGGTGGGGATGTGGGGCGTGCTCACGTTCATGGAGCCAGCGTGGCGGCCCGTCAGGAGTGCGCGCCACAAGGGCGGCTCGTACGGCGAGTCAACGTACGGACGATCACTGGGAGTGGTACGCGAGTGGGTGTCTCTTCCCGGGGAGCGGGAGGTCGGCAGCAACGGGTGACGGGTGCGGCGGACCTGCCGTTGGAGCCGAACCCGTCGATGAACTCGCGGACTGTGCCGATCTGCACACCTGGGCACGCAGAACCTCCCCGTCGTGTCAGCCGCCGTCTTGCTCCTGGTAGGCGGCGAAAGCGCGTGCCTGTTCCACCTTCCGCAGCCGACCCAGTTCGATGGGCCGCAAGTCGTGCGGGCGACCCAGGCCGCGCAGAATGTCGGCGAAGTAGGGGACGGGAGTGCGATTGGCGGAGATCAGGAGCGAGGACAGCATCACACCGTGTGATCCCGAGGGGCGGTCCACGGCGACCAGTACCGCGACACGCTCCCTCTCTGGCACGCGCCCTGACGGGAGGTGAGCCTCCCGCGCGAGCGATTCCCAGCTGACACAGACCTGGCGACGTGCCGCTGCGATGAGCGCGTGGCGTAGGGCATGGGCCGCAGAGGCCCGGGTGGTGCCCAGTTTGAGCCACACACCGTCGTAACTCGAAGCGGCTGCCGGCTTGGGCGTTGCCCCTGTCGGACGCGCTCTGAAGTGGGCGTATGCGCGATCGCGCTCGACCCGCCATGCAGCCTCCGCCGTGGGCACCGCGGCAGTGGGTCTCCAGCCGATCGCGGTCAGGACGCGTTCGAACTCACGGGTTGGGCCGGGCGCGCCTCTCTGTTTGACCAGGCAGGACAGGACGGGACGGCCGGGACCGTAGGGTCTGTCCACGGCGGCGAGGAGCCGTACTCGATCACCGGCCGATACCGCCGATGCCGGAACGTCGGCCTTCCTGAGCAGTGTCACCCACCTGATCAGCCCTCGTTGGCGGGCGACCCCTTCAAGGTGCTTCTTGAGGCAGGCGACCAACTCCTCATCGCTCGGTCGTCCTGCGGTCGTCGACGATGCCGTCCCGACGGGCAGTGTGTCGGGCTGAGCAGTCGTGTACGCCGTCCGCTGCTCGCGAGCCCAGATGTCGGCGACCCTGGCCGTGGAGAGACCGGCCTTCCAGCCCAGGCCGGCCAGCACCTCGGTGAAGAAGGGTGGCGGCCCGGATGCATCACCGGTGAGTACGACCAGGGAGGAGAGGACCGGTTTGCCGTCGGCGCGAGGGCGATCCACCTCGATGAGCAGACGGACGCGGTCCGCCGGGGTGATGTCACTCGGCGCGACGTCCGTTGTGCCGACGAGCGTCTCCCAGTCGGTGAGGCCGTGGGACAGCGCGACTGCTTCCAGTTCCTTGCGGAAGCGTTCGACCAGCCTGGCTCGCACGTGGGTGTCCGTCACGGAGACGGAAGGCGTGGGAGGTTCCGGAGTGGGCCGCAGGTCCGGCCAGCGAGGATCGCTCCGAGCGGGAATCGGTGTGAAGCCGACGGCTTCGATGAGCCAGCTCGGTTCGGCGGCGTCGGAGGCGGTCAGGGGGATGAGCTGCGCGGCGCTCTCGATGACGTTGAGCCGGTACGGGGAAGGGGGAACGGCGTGGAGGGGCAGCGCGATCCGCATACGGGTCATCGCCGACCCCGACGGCTGGACGTCCGCGTGGTAGAGACGACGTCCTGTGATGTCCTGCTTCTCGGCGGGAGTCGCCGCGGTGAAGGCGAGCCGACCGGGGACGAGGGGGAAGGCGAGCCGGGCCGTCGTGTCCGGGCCCGCATCCGCTGTGATGTCCGTGGGCGGTTCACGTGTCACGTGGGGTGTGACGATCCCGTCGTCCGTCAGGTGACACTCGTCCAGTGTGGTCAGTTCGACCGTGTGGTCGGGGTGCTGGGTACCGACGTAGACCTTGCGCCTCCCGCCCTCGGTACGGCAGGCGAAGCGGAGGGCGCGTCCCTCGGCCTGCACCGCGTTGTGTGCAAGCCCGCTGTTCGGCCCGTAGGCCCAGTGAACGCGCACGTTCCCGTCGGCGAGCTGGGTGCGTATCGCCTCCCATTCGTTGAGGGACATACGGTCCATCTGCACCCGGACGAGCCGTGCACCGGATCCGTAGCGGACCTCCACTGCTCCACCCGGTCCCGAGCCGAGGTCCGGATACGACACGTTGACTTTCTGGTGCCCCTGTCGGTGGAGCCAGTGCTGGAGTGCCTGACCGATGTAGAGGTGGTCGGCGCTGTCCTCGCCGGTCCGGGTACGGCGGCAGTGAACGGGTGGCCGGTGCGCGAAGTGGCACTTCTTGTGGAGGTAGCGCTTTGCCGTCAGCTTCTTGCCGCAGCCGCCCAGCAGGAGGCCGCAGTAGAAGTCGTCACGGCTCCGTCCCCGCATGAACCCGTCGAAGTCGTCGTGGTCGAACGGCAGGAACACCGGCTGATCCGACCCCGGCCGTCCGGTGACCGCTGTCTGGACCTTGCGTGTGTCGTCCTCGTACGAAGGCATCGGGTCTCCGGGCAGCGGTCAGCGGACTGTGCGGGCTTCATTCTCCGCGAGATGCGCGGCGGGTGAGGCGGAACAGGTCAGGAGGAGCGCCAACGGTTGCGGCCGTCGGAGCCGGGGCCGCAGACCATGGGGGTTCCGGCCTTGGTCACGCCGGCGGCACCGGCCGGGGAGCAGTAAGAACCGGGGTGCACGGTGCCGACGTTGCTGCCGCCGCCGTCGGAAGACGAGGAGTCGCCGCCGGTGGTGTCGCTGTCGCTGCCGTCGTCGTAACCGGGGTCGTTGGCAGGGATCTTGTAGGTCGAGTCCTTCTTCGACGGGCACTCCTGGACGAGATCGAGGTCGGTCCACTGACCCAGGTCGAGGTGGACCGTGGTGGTGGAGGTGACTTCGCCGTTCTCGTCGGGGCGTTGGAAGCACACGTGCCACTCGTCGCCTTCCTCGGCGGCCTCTTCGGCCGTGGGGGCGTCGATGTCGAGGTAGACGTCGTCGAGCGCGACGCTGTCAAGGTCGATGCCGGCCCGGTGCAGTGCCTCGACCGCCGTCTCGTAGGTGTCGCCGACGACATCCGGCATCGTTGGCCACGGGAGCGGCCCGCCGTCCTTCGCGGGGCAGGGCTCGCCGTCCTTCACGGCGGCGAAGGCGACGGACTTCGCGGTGGTGTCGGCCCGTTGGAAACACACCGTCCACGCCGACCGCACGACGATCGTGCGGTCCTCCGGGGACGCGTCATGACGCTCGGGTGCGAAGCCGGCCGCACGCGCGCCCTTCTCCGCCGCGTCGAGGGCCTTGCCCGTGTAGTCGGTGAGCCCGGGGGCCTGCGCGGTGGTGGCGGACGGAGTGGCCTTGACACCCTTGCCGTCCGTGTCCTGTGCACTGACTTCGGACTTGTCCGGTTTGCTGTCGTCGAGCTGCCCGCTCATGCCCGCGCTGATCAGCATCAGAAAGAAGGCACCGAACGTGGCGCCGAGTCTGGCGTACCAGCGCCATGCGGGCAGGACCCACACGGCCACCATGGCGGCGATCATCACGAGGAAGCCGAGCCCGAGGCTCACCGCGCTGAGCAGGGCCACGAGGGCCAGGAGGCCGAGCAGGGCGGGAGTGGTACGCCACCAGGGCCGGGGCGGGGATGGAACGGTGTTGTACGGGTTCACGGGTGTTCTCTCGTTCTCCGGTGTTAGGCGTTCGGTGTGGACCGGGTCGGGCCCGGACTCGTGTCGGGGGCAAGACGTCCAACAGCCCTGGTCGTGCTGTCGTTACGCGAGTGGTTGACGGACTCTCCGAAGGCCGAGGTGTGGACGCGTTCGGAGGCACAGCGGCTGTCAGTTGGCCAGCGCCATGCGTTCGACGTAGGCGACCTTCACGGACGCGATGTCGGAGAGCTCGTGCTTGTCCTTGAACGAGCCGTACGAAGTGAACTCGCTCTTGTCGGCGTCGGTCTTGCCGGCGGCCAGGTGTTCCGCGCCGATGTAGGTCTGGCCGACGTAGTCGCCGTCCTTGTCGAAGGCGTTGACGAGGACGGAGTAGTTGGCGGGTTCGTCGCTCCTGTTCGTGATCTTGTACACGAACTCGTAGGTCGATTCCGGCTCGGTGTCGTCGTCCGCGGCGCAGTCGTTGAACGAGTAGATGTCCGTGTCGTCGCACTACTCGTCGTCGCTGTCGTCGTACGAGGCGCTGTCGTCGACGACGAGCTTGCCGCCCGAGACCTCGACATGGTCCATGGGGTCCCCGTCACCGGACAGCGCCCAGTACGCGACGCCGCCGCCTATGAGGAGTACGGAGGAGACCGCGGCGGCGATGACGCGGGCGCGGTTACCCGGCCGTCGCGCGCCGGGAGTCGGCGGGACCGGCGTCGGGGGAGCGGTGGGCGACCCGGCGGGCAGCGGGGGAGCGGGCACTGCTTCCGGTCTCTCGGACGTGCTGTCGGACATGCGGTGGTGACTCCTCGTCTGATGGTGCGAGCCCACTCCGTGAGCGGCGCGTGGGCGCGGGCTCAACTCGGGAGCGGATCCGATGCGTTCACCGCAGCAGGGGTGACCCGGCTCAGGCGTCGACGTCGGGACGACGATGTGCGCGTAGGGAGTATGGGTAATCCGCGTTAGCGTTGTCAACGCGCTCCAGGGTGCGGTCGTGATCACGTGCGTGGCATCAGTGCGTGGACAACGTTCGGGGGACGGCCTGGCTCCGTGCCGGTCACGCTGGATGCCGGTGAGCGCGGGGATGCGGCCCGCACGCGCCTGAACGTGGCTCGACTCACCGGAGCCCGGTGTGCGGCTGTGTCGGGCGCGGTTGGACGAGGGAAGCGATCAGCAGGGTCAGCAGGGGGCCCGGCGGCGGCACTGGCGGTCTCCACCAGTCACCCACCGCGAACGGGGACTTGACGCGAGAAGGATGACAACGTGAGAGACCTTTGGCTGAGGGGCCCCGCCATGACGTCATACGACCACCGCGCGAGCACCCACGCTCACAACAGGATGGAGGGAAACGGATTCAGGCCGGGACCCGGGACGTGAGGATGGTCCGGGCACTGCCGACAGCAGCGATCTCTACCGCGATCATTGACCTCACCTCCCTCGAGTAGTCACAAGCCGAAAAGTCCGCGGAGAGCGTCCCACCTGATGGCCGCCGAGCCTCGGGCGACGGCCCACGCAGTTCGCCGCAGGAGCCGGTGCTCACCGGCCCGCGGCCCCTGAAGGTGCCTGGCGGCGCTGGGTGCGGCCGCGGAATCTGGTCCGGCCTCGCAGCCGGTAGTTGGCGTTGACGCACATCCAGCCCTGGCCGGCGAGCCGGTACGGAAGGGGGCGTGCCTCGCGGTTCTTCGGTCCACGGGTGCAGCCGCCGCCGTGGAAGCGGACCAGGACCGGCGCGTTCCGCGGCACGTCGCGGTGGCGGTAGACGGCGACAAGATGTCGGCGTGCTCCGGACCAGGATCACCCGCGACACGCCGGTCGCCAGGCGACGGTCTTCCATGAACGCCGACGGCAGCTCTATGCGGAGTGCCTCCGTACGGTGCGTCACCGTACGGGACGATGGGCGGGTTGTACGAGTGTCCTCCCGGCTGCTCCCGGCGTTTGTCATCAGAGGGACCCGGTGTGCGCGAACCTGGAGGTGGGCCTCGGATGACGACCGACCATGTGGAGCCGGCGGTGCCGGGCGGGGAGTGCGAGCGGGAGCCGGATCCGTCGGACAGCCTGCGGACGTTCGGGGCCGTCGTGCAGGCGCTGCGGGAGCATGCGGGGCTGAGCAGGGTGCAGTTCGGGGAGCTGGTCCGGTACTCCAAGCACACTGTGGAGTCGGTGGAGTTGGGTCGGCGGATGCCGGACGCGTCCTTCGTGGAGCGGGCGGAGGAGGCACTGGGCAACACGGGGGCGCTCCGGCACTCGGCGCGGTTTCTGACGCGGGGGGAGGCGGGGCTGGCGGCTTGGTTCCGACGGTGGGCGAGGCTGGAGCAGGTGGCGGTGAGCCTGTGCACGTACGAGTGTCGGCTGGTTCCCGGGCTGTTGCAGTCGGAGGGCTACATGCGGGCTCTTTGTGAGAATGACATCCCGCCCATGGCCGACGATGACTTGGAGGCGACAGTGCAGGCGCGCTTGGAGCGCCAACGCCTGCTGAAGGAGCGGCCCAACACGACGTTCGACTTCATCGTGGAAGAGTCCGTGTTCATGCGACGTCTCGGTGGTATCGAGGTGACGCGTGAGCTGATCGACTACGTGCTGGATCTCGTCGCGCCCAGGAACGTCACGCTTCAGGTCATGCCGGTGGACAGTGAGTATCACGCTTGCATGGCCGGGCCGATCCAACTGTTGGAAACCCCGGATGCCAGCTGGCGCGCCTATGCGGAGGGGCAGGAGAACGGCCGTCTGATCGCTGACCCGAAACAGGTCAGCAAGCTCCACATGCGCTATGCGAGACTGCGCTCGCAGGCCCTCACCCCGAAGGACTCCAGGGGCCTGCTGGAGCGGATGCGAGGAGCGCTATGAGCACGCCTGAACTCGACTGGTACAAGTCCAGCTACAGCAGTGCGCAAGGTGACAGCTGCATCGAGGTCGCGATTACCGAGCAGACTGTCCATGTACGGGACTCCAAGGATGTGGCCCGACGGCCGTTCGCCGTGGGGCGTGATGGCTGGGCGCACTTCGTGGGTTTCGCGGCGGGGCGGGACTGACTGAGGCCGGTCGTGGGGCGGGCGGTTGATGGCTCGCCCCACGGCGTGGGCCGTCGACGCTCACTCAGCCTTCCTCGTCGCGTTGTTTTTCGTCCATGCGCAGGCGGCGCGCTCGCTCGGCGATCTCGTTGGAGAGCTTGCCCTTGACCGAGCCGGCTTGGTTAAGGGTCTCGTTACCGAGGCTTCTGGCGACACTGACGCCCTTCGCTCCTGTCTCAAGCGCCCTGTCCCTCACTTCCGCCGCCGCCTCCACCCATCGTCTCGCCTCCGACGACTGGCGACCGGACTCGATCCCGAGCCGCGCGTGGAAGTCATGGACGCCGGTCACCACGTGCTTGCTCGCCTGGACCACAGCCGGGGACTTGGCCGGGTACAGCAACACCTTCGCATTGGCCGCGTCGGCAGCCGAGTTCATCCGGGCTACCAGACGCTCGGTGCTCCGGGAGATGAGATCCAGCCGCTTCTGTCGGGCGACCCGAAGCCCGAGGCGATGCTGGTCCAGCTGATCCGGATTCGCGTCCAGCACTCTGTCGAGTTCGAGCACCGCGATCGCGTCCTGTAGTTGGAAGCAGCGAGCAAGAACAGCGAGCCACTCCCGAACCTTGGGCTCGACTTCCCTGACCGTCGTGACGAGATCACCGATCTTGGACTTGTTCTCCAACTTTTCGGCGAGGGCGTCGAGTTGACGCAGTGCGTACACCTGGACATCCGCGATCGTCGTTGGCGCGGTCTGCACCTTCGACCATGTGACCTCGGAGACCCGGCCCACCTGCTCTCGGATGGCCATGGTCTCCTCGATCACGAGGTCCATTCCGATCATGCGGGACAACACGGCGTCCTTCTGGGCACGGAGTACGTCGTCGACCTTCTCGTCGATCGTGGCGAGGTAGTTGGTGATCTCGTCCATGGTCTGCTGCATCGAGAGCTGTGCCATGAGGCCTGCGGCACCAGCCAGGCGTGCGGGGTTGGTCAGGAACGAGCCGGCCCCCTTCTCGATCTGGAGCCAATTCTTGATCGAGCCGGGTTTCCCTATCATCGCGTGGCTGATGCCCGGCGTCTTGCTTTGCATCAGCCCGAACTTCTGGACGCGCTCCGCGGACTCCTTGGTCAGCTTCACCCAGCGACCGGAGTTGGCGGCGATGTCCGAACCCGCCTGCACGACTGTAGCCCCGGTGCCGAAGAGAGACTTGAGCCGTTGCGCTCCGAGGTCCTTCGACGGCAGCCCTTCCGAGGCGAGGAAGCGTTCGACGTCTGTCGCGTTCCCGATGACCGCCAGTCCGTCGCCGTCACTGATCAGCTGGATCTCGTTGTCCATCGCCTGCTCCTGGAGTGGCTTATCGCAGTGGGAAGTAGTCGGGGTGCGCGCGGCGGTCACCGGGCCGACCGATGACCGCCGTCTGGGCCTTGCGGGTGTCTTCGTCGAAATGCGACATCGGCACCCCGTGATACGAGCTCGGTCAGGCGGGGTGTCGGGGGCCGTGGCCCGGGGGTGGGGTGAGGGTGGAGGTGTAGTTCTCGCCGTCGACGAGAGGGTTCTCCAGGGTGAGGCCGGCGGCGGCCATGCGGTCGTACTCGGCGAGAATCAGTTCCTTGGTGCGGTATGTGCCGTACTTGGCCTCGTCCTTGCGGCGGACGATGGGGAAGGTGTCGAGGATGTAGTCGACATTCTCGACAGATACGCCATAGATGTGGAAGAAGAAAGCGTCAAGCTCTGCACGGATACGCCTGCGACGGGGTTCATCCCAGTGGAATGGGGTGCCCGTGTCACCGAGGTACTTCGCGAAGCCAACCATATCGGTGCTGGTATAGGTGAGTTCAAGTATGCGGGGAGCGATGAATGCCGAGTGGGGGGAAAGCTGCGTGGGGGTAGGAACTGGGAGCTGCCTCACCGTGAAGAACTTCAGGTGGGTACCACTCAAGTTCTGGCGTGCTGCGTAGTCGAAGGCGAAAGAGGACCAAGCGGAGCAGAGAAGTTCTGGACGTTGAGGGAAGGCCAGAAGGAAAGTATCCGCAACGCCTGCTTTCGGCATGAGGGAGGCGATCATGCTGCGCTCATCGGTGGCGCGGCAGATGTCGCGCCATCCAAGCAGGAATTGCTTATCCCATCCGTTCTCGGTGAGACGGGCGTGAACGCCGGGAACTGTAACTTCTTTGTTATTTTTGTTAGTGACGGTTTCGGCTTCCGCAACCCAGTACCGCGGTTGAATTAGAGCGTGACTGTCATCCTTCTCCCCGGTGGACAGAGCCCTGGTCTCACTGTAGGTACCATACGTGGCCCACCGAGGGTCGAAGTGGTGAAGCATTTTCGCCTCATAGAGAGGGAGCATGCGATTGGCACCCTTTGTGAAAACGCTGCCATCCAGCGTCCAGCCAGAGGATTCCAAGTCTTCACGAGGGTGCATAAGAGCTGAGTCGTGACCCATGTCGTACATGCGTAGGAAGGAAACATTCCAGGGATTGCTGCGCGGTGCACTCTCCTTCCAGAGCACAGGCAGGCGCCGGTACATGTCCAGCGTGATCTCCGCATCCCGCCTAGACCTGAACACCGGAAGTGTCCCCGTGTTCGGGTTGAGCAAGGCAATCTCGTCCGGCGTCAGCGTGAACGTTTTGTTCACGTCGTCCAGTTCAGTTGCGGAGTGGAGGAAGAATGCGAATCTGGCTTCCGATTCGCGCAGGGACCGGCCGACCATGGATAGGATGCTGAACTTCATCCGGGAATCCACGGCGGGGAACAGGCCGGCGCGATTCTCGAAGTCGAACAGCGCCGCCATCGATCCACTCCGCACCAGGTCCCCGGAGAAGTGCTGCGTCCTCGCATCCGTGGCGATGCCTGTCGGTACGATCACCCCGGCCCGGCCCTTCGGCCCGAGCAGTATCCGGTCCGTCTCCGTGAACACCGCGTAGGTGTTGAGGTTGCCCTGCCCCGTCAACGGGACCCGCCCCGACCGTCGCAGGAAGTGGCTCTCCGCGTACACCTTCCGCTTGCCCGCCTCGAACTCCTTGTACAGCGGAAGTGTGTCCGGGGAGTCCTTGAGCGCGTCGATCATCCTCTTGCGCACCGCCGTGCGGGACGCCTCCGCGATCTCAGGGGCCCGCTGCGCAAAGAACTCCTGCTCGCGGAAGTCCACACTGTCCCACGGCGGATTCCCCACTACGCAGTCGAAGCCCCCGGCCCACCCGGTCGCCGCTGACACGTCCCGCCCATCCTCGGGCACGGAGAACACCTCGGGGAACTCCAAGTGCCAGTGGAAGAAAGAGAACTGCTCTCGCAGCCGCCCGATCTCGACCTCGGTCTCCGCCGGCACGTTCTGAACGTTCGGGTCCTCCAGGGCCTTGAACAGGGCGTGCGTCACGGGTCGCGGTGCTTCCGGCGTCTTCAGCCATACGAACGCCGCGCACCAGGCGTCTGCGACGAGCTGAGCGCGCTGGTAGTCGGAGGACGTCGTCCACTCCCCGTACGCATCCTCCTGCCGACGTACGTCGGTCAGCTCCTCGGCCTCGACGAGCGTGATGGACCGCAGGCGCTTGGCGAACGCCGTGTTGGCGACCTTGACCGACTCACTGCCCAGGTCGAACAGGCTGCCCTGGCCGACCCGTTCCTGCTGGTTGATCTTCTCCAGGGCCTTCGCATGCTTCTTGTCGTCGCCCTCCGTCGCGATGAACGCTTCGTCGGGGATGCCGCCCTGGAGGAGCTTGGGCGTGGCGCCGATCAAGCCATTGCCCTGCTTCACGTGGGCGTCCAAGAAGCTTAGGGGCTTGCCGGGCTCCAAGGCCTCCAGCCACAGGGACACCTTCGCCAGGTCCACGGCCATCGGGTTGAGGTCCACGCCGTAGATGCAGCGGGCCACGACCTCGTGCAGTGCATGGCGGACCGCGCTCAACGTCGGCTCGGGGTTGCGCTCCCGTACCGCCGCGACCCGCTTGGCGATCCGGCGGGCCGCCGCCACGAGGAAGTGCCCGGAACCGCACGCAGGGTCGCAGACCGTCAACGAAAGCAGCTCGTTCACGATCGCGTCCGACGGGTCGGCCGCACCCGACTGCGCGGCTGCTTCCTCGCCGCGCTTCATGGCGTCCTCTATCACCGGGTCCAGGCTGGAGTTCAGCAAGCACTCGATGAGCGACGACGGCGTGTAGTAACTCCCTGTTGTTTTCCGGGTGTTGCCCGCCACCTCGATCAAGGTGAACGTCCGCTCGGCCGCGCTGTACTTCGGCTCCAGTTCCAGCAGGGACTCGTACACTGAGCCCAGCTCCTCGGCGTCGAGGTGCCGGTAGTCCACCGCCCGCCAACGGCCCGAGCTGCCGTCCCGGACCTGGGACAGGTGCCGTACGGCCGTCAGCAGCGCCTCGTTGGAGAGCTTCAGGCCACGCAGCGGGACATCCGTGTCCGTGTCGTTGAACAGGCCGCCGAGGCCAGGGAGGCCCAGCTCGGGGCGGCCCTTCTCGTCACCGAGGGCCGTCAGGACGATGCGGAGGGCCTCGTACAGGTCCCCGTGGGCCGTCCCGCGCCGCTTCCGGGCGTGGGCGCGCAGGCGGGCCGACGAGAAGTACGTCTCGTACCGCTCGCGCGCGATCCCGTCGGCACCCGGCGACAGCAGCGCGTCCCGGTCCTCCGCCACGAAGACGAACAGAAGCCGGTACACCAAGCGCAGCAGAGCCTTCTGCAAGGGCTTCGGGTAGACGTCTTCGCGCAGGGAGCTGTTTTCCGGGTGCCGCAGGAAGCCCGTGCCCAGCGCCGTGATGGCCTCCTGCACACCCTTCCGCAGCTGGTCCAGCGCCCGCGTACCGCTCGCGATCGCCTCCGTCCGCCACTTCTCCAACCAGCATGTGGACGGTGCCGCCCCCTCCGCCACCTCGACCCGCGACACGTGCAGCAGCCGGTACAGCAGCACGAACTCGCTGAACAGCTCGCCGTCGAAGATCGCCTCCAGGTCGAACTCGACGTACGACGCCGTGGCCAGCGCGCTGGAGTCGCGGAGCAGCCGCACCTGGCGCCCGTTCGTCAGGACGCCCCATAGGTGGGTCTCCGTCCGGTTCAGGCACTCCTGGAGCATCGACTGGGGCGGGACCGTGCCCGCGCCGGCCGGGCGCTTGTCCAGCTCGGCGTTCCAGGCCGTCTGGTGGATCAGGGCGTGGCCCCAGCGGTGGGAGACCGGGAACTTCTTCTCCGCGTCCGAGTCGGCCGCGATGCCCGTCGGGCCGACCGGCGTCAGCCGGCCGAAGCCCAGCTCCCGCCAGAGCGGTGCCAGCCAGTCGGTGTCGGCGCGGCCGGTCGGGTCGGAGGCCGGGACGCCCGTCTCCGTGTCCTCGGGCAGGTGCTTGCGCAGGTCGCGCCAGAGCGGCTTCAGGTACTCCCAGCTGCGCTCGGCCTCGTCGCGGACCGAACGCGACGACGGCAGTCCGTAGTCGGCGGGCTTGGAGCCGGGGACGTCCTTGCCCTCGGAGATGCGGACCAGCATGTCGGCCGGCAGCAGGCCGCCGACGGTGTGGACGGCGGTGAACACCTGGTTGCGGGTGGTGGCGGACATCAGGCGGACACTCCAGCGGGAACAGAGGCGGTCGCGGGCAGGTAGACGTACGTGCCGAGGATGTCGGCGGGCTTCTGGGCGGTGACGGACAGGCCCCGGACGATCTCGCCGGAGGCGGCCCGCACCCGGCGGTGGGAGGCGTCCAGCTCGGCGGCCAGCTCGTCCCCGTATGACTCCAGGTACGGCGTTACATCGCCCAGTTGACCCAGGATGCGGGTCATCGTGCGTTCGCCGGACGCCGCGGCCGTGTTCTCCGTCGCCCGCGCCTCCAGCAGTTCCACCGCCCGCTCCTGCGGCAGCCACACCGCGTTCCTCGGGGCGCCCTCGAAGGCCAGCAGGCGGGCATCCTCCGCCACCACCTGCTTCTCGCCGTTCCGGGACGGCAGCGTCAGGTGGAAGCGGTAGCGGACCAGCAGCAGCGTCGTGCGCGTCGACACCGCGTCCGTCGTCACCACGCCACACCGGCGGGCCGGACGCGCGCCGTCCGCCTGCGTGTCCAGGGCCGCGTTCAGCACGTGCGACGCCAGCGCGCCCACCACCGGGTCCGTGCGGACCAGCGCCGCCTCGCCCCGCGCCACCGCCGGACTCGACCGGAACGGGATCGGACGGTCCCGTTCGACCGTCTCCGCCCCCACCACCGGCGCCAGCGCGTCCCGCAGGCCCACCGGCGTGCCGCCGACCTGCGCCGTGAAGTCCGCGACGGAGTCGCCGGAGTCGCGCAGCACCGCGCCCAGCGCGCTCAGCGACTCCCGTACGAACGTGTCGATCTCGCCCGCGCCGCCCAGCGCCTCCCGAACGGCGGCGACCTCGCGGGCCACCTCCTCCGGGTGGATGGAGCGCTGGGCGAACCGCGACCGGGACGCCTTCTCCCGGTCGGCCGCCGAGTTCCAGTCCTGCTCCAGGTCCGCGAAGCTCTGCTGGAAGGAGTCCGACTCGAACAGCGCCTCCTGCTCGCCCTGCCGGCCGCGCAGCAGCAGCCACTCCACGATCGCGTCCGTCACGCCCGTCGACATCTCATCCGGCACCGACACCGAGATGCCGAGGTCCTTCTTGATCTGGCGGTGCTTCTTGATCAGCACCTCCAGGACCTTGCCGTCGATGCCGTTGTCGTCGCCGTACAGGGTGATGACGCGGACCTCGTCGCGCTTCTGCCCGTAGCGGTCGACGCGGCCCTCGCGCTGGTCGTGGCGGGTGGGGTTCCACGCCAGGTCGTAGTGCAGTACGGCGTCGAAGTGGTGCTGGAGGTTCACGCCCTCCGAGAGGCAGTCGGTGGCGATCAGGACGCGGCGCGCGGCGGCGTCCTCACCGGCCTCCGCCGCCAGCTCCTCGATGCGGTCGATGCGCTGCTGCGGGGAGAGCGTGCCGGTGACCGCCTTCACGACCGTCTTCGCGCCGAGCGGGCCGCGCTTCTTCGTCTCCGGGTCGTTGCCGAGCTGCTCGGCCAGGTACTCGGCGGTCGGGATGTAGCGGCAGAAGACGATCGGGTTGTAGCCGTCGGCCAGCAGGGCCTTGAGGTGTTTGATGAGCGCCTTCAGCTTCAGGTCCTGCGCCGAGCCCTCCAACGCCTGCGCCCGCTCAGCGAGTTCGGCGAGGCGCGAGCCCGCGTTCTCCTCCGTCTCCGCGCCCGGGGCCACGTCCATGCCCTCCAGCGCGTCACTGTCCGCCGAGTCGCTGGTCAGCGGGGCGCCGAGCCGGTCCGCCTCCTCCGCCGACGCGGCCACCGCCGCCGCGGACCGGGTGCGCAGGGTCTGTGCCGCCGCCCTCGGTGACGACACCATGGAGCGCAGCAGCGCGATCGCCGACCACCAGGCGATACGGGCCTCGCGCCGGCCCTGGCCGTCCGCCTCCTCCACGCGCTCACTCGCGTACGCGATCGCGTCGTCCAGCAGTGCCCGGTACTCGGGGGACAGCTTGTACGTCTCGTCCTTGAAGTAGCGGTCGGACGGGAACGCCGTGCGCTCGGCGAGCGAGTCGTCCGCCAGACCGTCCTCCTTCGTCAGGTACTGCCGTACGTCCGCCCGCTTGCGGGCCACGAAGTGCTGGGCGAGCAGCTTGCGGCCCTTCTCCGAATCCAGGTCCACGTGCGCCAGATCCGGCCTGACCAGGCCCAGCAGGTTGCGGAACGCGGACTCCTTGCCGCTGTGCGGGGTCGCCGTCACCAGCAGCAGGTGCCGCTCGGCGTCCTCCGCGACGCGGCGCAGCAGCTCGTAACGGAGCTGGTTCTGCGTGCTCACCTTCGAGTCGTCGGAGGTCACGCAGGTGTGCGCCTCGTCGACGATGACCAGGTCGGGGCAGTGCCGTACGAAGTCGTCACGGTGGCGGGTGGACTTGATGAAGTCCGTCGAGACGATCACGTGCGGGTACTTGTCGAACAGCGACTGCCCCAGGTCCAGGCCCCGCTCCAGGCGCGAGACCGTCGACGACAGCACCAGCTCCGCGTCGATGCCGAACTTCGACCGCAGCTCCTGCTGCCACTGCTCCGCAAGCGCGGGCGAGCACAGCACCGCCAGGCCCGTCGCCTCGCCCTGCGCCAGCAACTCGCTTGCGATCAGGCCCGCTTCCACCGTCTTGCCGATGCCGACGTCGTCGGAGATCAGCATGCGCACCGTCTTCTGCCGCAACGCCATCAGCAGCGGTACGAGCTGGTACGCGCGCGGCTCCACCGCGATCCCGGCCAGAGAGCGGAACGGGCCCGCGCCCGAGCGGAAGCCGACGCGCAGCGCCGTACGCAGCAGGCCGGCCGCCCGCTGGTCGCCGAGGTCGCCGGGCTCCGGGGGCGCGAACTCGGCGCCCTTCACCGTCTCGAAGGCCGGGAACACCGCCGCGATGTCGTCGTCCGAGCCGCCCAGCGGGCGCAGCACCAGCAGGTCGGGCTCGCTCTCGGGGAGTACAACCCATTCCCGGCCGCGTGCGGTGACCAGGGAGCCTGCGGAGTACGTGAGTGCCATGTCAGTCGTCAGATCCTCGGAAAGGAGCGGTGCGGGCGGTCAGTTGGTGGTCGGGTTGCCGAAGCAGTCGGCGTAGGACGCGACGAGGGCGTCCCAGTCGTCGCCGGGGCGGAAGCGGATGGCCTCCCAGCCGGCGTCGAGGAGGCGTTCCTCGGCGTCCTCGTCGCGCAGGGCGGTCTGCTCCGTGTCCGGCAGGTCGACGAAGACGGCCAGGCGCGTGCCCGGCTGCCGGTAGACGTAGTCGGGCATCGCGTTGGCCTCAGTGAGGAGGGTGCCGGTCTCCGTCGGCAGGTGCAGGCCCTTGGCCTTCACCCAGCCCAGGAAGTCGCCCGCCTCCGCCAGTTCCGCAGCCGCCGCGGCCTCCACCACCGTCGGTCCGGCCGGGGACGGGTCGGTCACGGAGACCAGTCGCCGGTACTGCTCCGACCGCGACTCCCCGCGCGCCTCCCGCGTGGCCGTCGCCGACGCGAAGCGCACGAGCAGCGCCGCCACCGTGTGGCGGTTGATCCGGGCGTGGTCGAGCTGGTTGCCGTACGTCAGCAGGCACTCGTAGCAGCCGAGCGCGCAGGCGCGGTCGCCGCGGTGGGCCTCACCGCCCTCATCCGTGCCGTCGGCCGCGAAGTGGCAGATCTCCAGGGCGCGGCGGGCCGCCTTCGCCACGGCGTCGTCCTCCGCCTGCAAACGGCGCAGGACGCCCGCACCGCCCTCCGCGGCCTCCATGAACAGGATGCGGCGGCGCGGACCGTCGTCCGGCGGCAGCAGCTCCGCCGTCAGCTCCGCGTCCTCCAGTTCGAACGCCGCCTCGATGCCCCGCTCCAGCGCGTACATCAGCGTCAGCGCGACCGGCTCGGGCAGCGCCTCGTCGAGGGTGACGACGAGGATGTTCCGGCGGTCCTCCACGAACGGGATGACGCGCTTCTTGCGGCGCCGCTCGTTGCCGTCCGCGTCGATGACCGGAAGCTCGCTGGAGTCGCCCGAGGCCTCCGACGCGTCCTTGTCGTTCATCCAGCGGCCGTCCGTCAGGTCGAGCCAGTAGCCCGGCGGCTCGTCCTTCTTGGCCCGCACCCGGCCCGTGTTGGTGATCCGGATGGTCGCGGAGTCCCCGTAGGCGATCTCGGCGAGCTGCCCGCCCGCCGCGTCGGCGACCGTCGCGTTCAGGCGGCCCTTGCGGGCGCCGTGGTCGTGGAAGCGGTACGACGTCTCCAGCCGGAAGCCGGCCCGGCGCCGCTCCTCCTCGTCCGAGGAGATCCGCTCACGGCGCGTGGTGTACACGGTGTGCAGGTGCAGCAGGCCGTAAGTCGCCGAGCTGAGCGGCTCGTCGCAGAAGCCGCAGCGGTCCTCGCGGTCCTTCGGGTCGTGGTGGTAGCCGCAGTGGGCGCAGCGGCGGGCCTCGCCGGTGGTCAGCTCGCCGGAGGAGTCCGGCGGCAGCTGGATGCGGGTCACCTGGTAGCGGGCGCCCTCGTGGTAGATGAGCGAACCGGGGCCGAACTCGCGGATGGCGAGGAAGCGGGGCCGCTGGAGGTAGTCGCCGTCGCCGCGGCGGCGCCCGATCGTCGGGATGTACGCCGCCAGCGGCAGCCGCGGGAAGCTGTAACCGGGCAGGAAGCCCTCGGAGGCCAGGTAGCGGTACGGGTTGAAGTCCGAGAGGACCGACTTGCTGTCGACGCTCTCGTTCATCAGCAGGTTGAGCTGTGTCTCCGCCTCGCGGCGGCGGGCGTTGGCGCGGTTGCGGTCGGTCTCCGTGAGGCTGTAGTCGAGACGGCGCTTGTTCTGCACGTACTGGTCGTCCAGCGCGGCGCGGAACAGGCTGCGCCAGCGGTCGAAGGCGCGGTCGAAGCGCTCCGGGACCGTGCGCACCTTGTCCTGGATCCAGTCGTCGTGCCACCAGGTGGTGTCGGCGAACTCCTTCAGCAGCGGGCCCAGGACGGCCAGGGCCGCGTCCACCGTGCGGCGCTGCGCGCCGTCGTCGTGCGAGGCGTCCAGGATGTCGGGCAGCAGCTCCAGCGCCGGGTCGGGGCGGTCGCCGGTGTCCGGGTGGGACACGTCGAGCACATCGGGGATGGAGCGGCCCAGGCGCAGGCCTGCCTCGGCGATCCAGATGCCCTGGAGGTGGGAGAGGACCAGGTCCTCGTTGGCGAGGTCCAGGCGGGGCGGGGCGACCGCGCCCGCGACCATGCGGTCGGACTTGTGGAAGTAGTACTGGTCGTGGCTGTTGCCCGTCGCGCAGTACGTCGTCACCAGCGCGGGCTGGCCGCTGCGGCCCGCACGGCCGGACCGCTGGGCGTAGTTCGCGGGCGTGGGCGGCACGTTGCGCATCATCACCGCGTTCAGCGAGGAGATGTCGACGCCCAGCTCCATCGTGGGGGAGCAGTACAGCAGCTTCAACTCCGCCTTGCGGAAGGCCTCCTCGCGCTTCTCCCGGTCCTCCGGCGCCACCTGCGCGGTGTGTTCGCGGGCGAACAGGCCCGCGAGCGCGTCGGCGGTCTCCCGGTACAGCTTGAGGAAGAAGGTGTTGATGCGCGGGCCGTCGCCGCTCTGGTAGGTGCGGGTGAGCGGGTCGTGCGCGCCGGACTCGCCCTTGCCGGCCCGCCAGACGAGGGACTGGGCCGCGACCCGGTAGCCGGTCGTCGTCGGGCCGGACGGGCGGCGGAAGCGGCCGGGGCGCTGCGGGGCGGTCTCGACCTCCTTCACCAGACCCGCCTTGGTGAGGACCGTCAGCAGCTGGGTGATGATCAGCTGGAGGTCGTCCTGGTCCAGCCCGGCGAAGGAAGTGTCCGTGCGCCTCAGGTACTTGCCGTACTTGCCGCGCGCCGACAGGAACAGGCTGGCCCGGTCGGCGCCCGGCCGGGACGGGTGCGGGTACGCCGTGCCGACCTTCGGCTTGTCACCGGAGGACAGCACCCACGGGTCCACCAGCCGCTCCTCGGTGGCCCGTTGCAGCGACTCGAAGGTGTCGTCGCGGAAGTAGGACACGTCGATCGCCAGCGAGCGGCGCATCTCGTCAAGGAGTGCCTTGACGATCTCCGCGCGCAGAGCGGGGTCGGCGTCCCGCAGCGCGGGGTGCGTGGTCTCCCAGCGGTCCTGCTTGCCGGCCACCCAGTGCAGGTCCTCGTAGTCGATCTCCAGCAGGCCCGTCTGCTCCAGGTTCGGCATGGTGATGCGCCAGCCGCGCTCCAGGTCGAGGTAGAGCCGGAAGGCGACCATGTCGCGCAGCGTGCGGGCGGCGTTGCGGGCCAGGCCGGGGGAGAGGTCGGTGTCGCCGGTGTAGTCGGCGGGGGCGAGCGCGAGGGCGTTGGTGACCGCCGAGGCCAGCTCCTCGTGGTGCAGGCCGTCCTCGCCGGCGTCCAGAGCCGCCCGGTACAGAGCCCCGCGCAACTGGGTGATCTGCACGAAGTCGTTGAAGTGGCCCGCCTGGAGGGAGGCGTCCTGCCGGTTGTCGACGAACGTGAGGAGCTTGCGCGCCTCCTTGTCCAGGGCCTCCTCCGGCACCGACTTCAGCGACCGCACGATGGACGCCGAGACGAGCGATGTCGCCGAAGAACGGCCCTCCTGGTCCAGCGTGGCCAGCTTGGCGAAGTCACGGCCGCGCGTCTGCTCGTACGCCACCCCGCAGTGCAGGCAGAAGAGGAACGGGGACGGGACGAAAGCGGCCTTCAGCTCGCCCTGGCCCTCCTGGCCGTACGGGTCGACGGTGACCGCGCGCGGTACGCGGTCGCGGTAGGCGCGCTTGACGACCTCCTGGCCCCGGTCGTCCACCTCCAGCCAGGACTCCGGCAGCCGGCGGTCGTCGACGGCGTACTGCACGTTCGACGGCCACTCCCGCTCGTGGTCGACGTACAGGTAGCCGTCGCCCTGCCGGCCGCCGGTCGCCGAGGTGTCGCGGCGGGCCTCGTAGCGGACCTCGCCGTCCTTCTCGGTGCGCCACACCGTCAGGTACTCCTGGCCGCACTCCCGGCAGAACGCCAGCGGCATCAGCAACTTGCCGCCACTGCCGGGCTGTTCCAGCTGGTAGGAGCGGGTGAGGTGACGGGAGAGCTTGTCCTCCAGGGTGACGTACACGGTGTCGCCCTTGGAGAGGAACTGGTGCAGCCGGAACGCGAACAGGGGGCGTTCGGTCAGTGGGTGGCGGGCCTGTGAGCCAGCCTCCAGTGTGGCGCGGATGGCGGCGACGCAGTCCCTCTCGGGCACGCCGGACTGCTCGCTGAGCTCCTTCGCGGCGATCTCGATCTTCGCCGGCCGCTGCCGGACCAGGCGGCCCGACGCCGCGTCCTCGACCAGGCCGAAGCGGCTCTCGATCCAGCGGGCCAGCGGGTCACGGACGAGGTCGTCGTAGGCGCGCGGGGCGGCGGGGGAGGTGAGGCGCTCGGCCGGGACGGTGTCGGGTGCCTCGCGGGTCGCGCGGACCAGGGTCTCGCCGATCACGTGCTCGGGCCGCACCGTCGTGCCGAACAGGGTGCTCGCGACCTGGGCGACCACACGGCGCTGGTCCTCCCAGGTGCCCTCGGTCGACATGGTCGCCGAGGTGCCGATGCACTGAAGCTCCTCGGCCTGGCAGGCCTCGCGGACGCGGCGGATGAGCAGGGCCACGTCGGCGCCCTGACGGCCCCGGTAGGTGTGCAGTTCGTCGAAGACCAGGAACTCCAGGCCCCGCGCCATCCGGATCAGGCTCGCCCGGTCGGCGGGGCGGGTGAGCATCAGCTCCAGCATCACGTAGTTGGTGAGCAGGATGTCCGGCGGATTGTCGCGGATCTCCCTGCGCTTCTCGTCGTCCTCCTGGCCCGTGTAACGGGCGAAGGTGACCGGCTCCTTGCCGGTGCCGTAGCCGTCGCGCAGGTACTTCTCCAGCTCGCGCAGCTGGCTGTTGGCGAGTGCGTTCATCGGGTAGACGATGATCGCCCGTACCCGCTTGGGGGCGTCGGGGCCCTCCTGGTCGCGCTCGTGCAGCACCTTGTTGACGATCGGCACGATGTAGGCGAGGGACTTGCCGGATCCTGTGCCGGTCGTCAGCACGTACGAGGCGCCGGAGGCTGCGGCGTCGATGGCGTCGCGCTGGTGGCGGTGGAGGGTGAGCGGGCGGCCGTCGCAGACGGTGCCGCCCTCGGTCTTTTTGGCCTGGAAGATACGGGCGCACTCGGCGTGCAGCACCTTCTCCTGGGCGAGTTCGACGACGGTGCCGCCGCCCTGGAAGAACGGGTTCAGCGACAGCCAGGGGTCCGGCCACTGCGACTTGTCGTCGAGGTCCTTCTCGACGTAGTCCGCGATGCGGTCGTCGCGGATGACGGTGCCGCCCTCGGTGAAGGAGCGGTAGTCCTTGATGAGGGCCCGGTGGACGCCGAAGACGTCCATGCCGGCTCCGGCGGGCGGACCCTGCGCGGCGGACGGCTCCTCGGCGTCGTCGTCGGCGGCGGTAGCGGGGGCGGAGGCCGGGGCGGGCGCCGCCTCCCGCACGGGCACGGTCGGGTCGAGCGCAGCCCAGTGCGGCAGCAGTGACGCCCCGGCGTCGAGCACGGCGAGCGGCAACAGTGCCTCCCGGACGGTCACCGCGTCGGCGGGACGGTCCGCCGGGTCCTTGGCCAGCAGACGCTCCACCAGCCGGGCCAGCTCCACCGGGACCTCGCGGCGGATCGCGCGGACCGGGGCCGGCTGCTGGTTCACATGCCGGTCGGCGAGCTCGTACGCGGACTCGCTGGTGAACGGCGGAACGCCCACCAGCATCTCGTACAGCACGCAGCCCAGCGCGTAGAGGTCGGCGGCCTGGGTCACCTGCTTGGCCTGGCACTGCTCCGGGGCCATGTAGCGGGCGGTGCCCACGCTGACGCCGGTGCTGGTCAGCCGGGTCTGGTCCGGGTCGTCGGCGATGCTGCCCATGCCGAAGTCCAGCACCTTGACCGTGCCGCCCTGCGTGAGCATCACGTTCGCCGGCTTGAGGTCGCGGTGCACGACACCGGCGGTGTGGGCGGCGGCGAGGCCGGCCGCTATCTGCGCGCCGATCGCGGCGGCCCAGGAGACGGGCAGCTGGGACTCCTCCTCGATCAGGTCGCGCAGCGTCTCGCCGTCCAGGAACTCCATGGCCAGGTAGGGCAGGCCGCCGGCCTGGTCGTCGATGCCGCCCGCCACGAGACGGGTCAGGTTGGGATGGCGCAGCCTGCGGGTGATGCGGACCTCGCGGGAGAAGCGCTGCACGGCCTTGGCGTCGCCGCCGGTGTCGATCTGCGAGCCGGTGCGGCGGCGCAGGATCGTCTTGACGGCCACGGCGCGCTCGGGAGTGCCCTCCGGTGCGTGCAGGTCCTCAGCGCGGTGGACCTCCCCCATGTTGCCCCTGCCGATGACCTGTCCGATGCGGAACCTGCCGTCGACCAGCTCCTGGCTCACTGCCCCTCGCTCCTTCGCTCATCGTGCACATTCCCGCGTGTTGCCCTGACCGGGTGGACGGGAACCCCCCTCACGTGTCACTGCGCCCACTCATCGTGACAGAGGGCAAGCGGCAGCGGGGGCTACCGTACACGACGGGGGAGTCCAGGGGCGGTGATTGTGCCTGTTGACATCATCAACACATTACCCCTAGCGTTGCCGTGGAATCGGTGGGAGGGGACTCATGGCGCGGTTTGCTGCGGACGACGGAGGCTCGTCCGCTCTGCGCGCGGCGCTCGGTGTGCTGCTGACGCAGCTGCGGAGTGCGGCCGTGGACGGTGTCGTGCCGGAACGCGTCTTCACGGAGAGCGTGCGGGATCTCGCCCTGGGGGACGCCGAGCGGGAGAGGCTGCGGCACGAGCTCGCCCGGCTGGGGCTGCCCGTGCGGGAATTGCACGTGCACACAGGAGGCGACCGCCGAGACGGTGAAAAGGTTGCACAGGACTGTGGCGAAAGTGTGTTCCCGCGGTTGTCTCCGGTGCGGCACCTGCTCACCCGGTACGCGGACGCCGATGGCTACGTCACCTCGCGGGTCATCGACGGTGTGGTGCGGCTCGCCGGACTCAGCGCGCGTGAGGCCGCGCAGCTGCGGGCGGAGACGTCGGTGCGGGCGCCGGAAGGGGAGCAGGCCGCCGGGGACGGAGAGGAAGCCGGTGAGACGGACACGTCGGCGACAGCGGCAGGAGAAGCCGCCAGTGATCCGGAAGCTGCCGAAGCCGACGGGCCGGACCTTGAGGAGCCGTCCGCGGGGGCGGTGGTGCAGGGGGACCTCGCGGAGTCGGTGGCCGCGGCGCACGCCGTCCTGGACACCGACCGACGTGTGCGGAAACCCGGCAGCCGGCTGCTGAGCGCGCAGGCCGAGGTGGGGCTGACCGTGCTGGTGCGGGGCGGGCCGGACCGCATCGCCGAGGAACCCACCGAGGACGAGCTGAAGGCCCTCCCGCCGGGCGACCTCAGAATCCGGGCACGCGACTGCCTCGTCCTGCACAACCAACGACTCGTGCACGCGCTGGTGCGGCCCCATCTGGAGCAGGGGCTCGACTACGAGGACCTCCTCCAGCACGGCTTCCTCGGCCTCCTCAGGGCCGCGCGGAAATTCGACTGCACCAGGGGCTTCAAGTTCTCCACGTACGCCACCTGGTGGATCCGCCAGAGCATCACCCGGGCCATCGCCGACGAGGGCGCGCTCATCCGCGTCCCGGTGCACATGCACGAACAGATGCGGAAAGTCGCCCGGGCCGAACGCGCCCTCGCCGCCGAGGGGCGCCGCGCGGGCGATGCCGATGTCGCGGTGCGGTGCGACATGACCCTGCAGAAGGTGCAGGAGATCCGACGCCTGACCCACCGCACCGACTCCCTGGACCGTGTCATCGGCGACGGGGCGACGCTGGCGGATTTCGTTGGGGAGACCCACACCCTGCCGCCGGTGGAGGCGCAGGTGGTCGGGGCCCTGTATGTGGACGACGTGCTGGCCCTGGTGGACACGTTCACTGAACGAGAGGCGCGCATCCTCGTGCGGCGGCTGGGGCTCGACGGGGACGAGCCTTCGACGCTGGACGAACTCGGCCGCGAGTTCGGGGTGACGAGGGAGCGCATCCGGCAGATCGAGGGCAAGGCGCGACCAGCGCTGCGCGCCCGGCTGCGCGAGGCGGGCCTCATAGGCATCGAGGCCGCGTGCGAGAAGGCCGAGCGTGCGGCGGAACGCGCCGCCGAGGCCAAGAGGGCGGCACGGAGCGCCCGTTCTGCTCAGGCGGCCCGGTCCGTCCGCGTGCGGCTCACCCTGCGCAAGGTGAGGGCGGAGCGCCTTGCTCGGCTGGCAGGGCAACAGGCCGAGGAGACCGGCACCGTTCCGGTCGCCGAGGCGGAGCCCGGACGCGAGGCGACGACGGACGCCCACCACGACGCCCGCGCCGGTGCGGCTGTCGACGTCGAGGACGCGGCCGATCCCGGTGCGGCCGCTCACGCTGAGGAGGACGTCAACGCCGGTGCGGCGCCTGCTGTCGTCGGCACAGAGGCGGTGCCGGACGTCGTCGCGGCCGACTGGGAGCGTGCCTGCCGCATGGCCGAGGCACCCGTCGACCAGCTCTGGTGGCTCGCCGACTACGCACGGGCGGCGCTGGGTGACGACGGCCTGGCGGCACTGTTGGGGCAGTCGGCGGCCAGGGTGGTGACGGAGGCCCGTGCAGTCGGGCACCTTCCGCGTGCGGAACTGACTGCGCTGGAAGTGCTGCGCCGCGTCTTCGACGCCCTGGTGACCGCCGGGCGGCGGCCGGAGGACTTCTTCGACCGTCCCGCCGAAGCGCTCGTCGGGGCGACGCCTCGCGACTATCTCCAGCGCAGGCCCCTGGTGAACCGCGAGTCCCGACTGGCAGTACGGGACGCCCTGCGGGAGTTCCTCGCCGGCGCGCCCACCGGGAACCGGAACGCGGACGCGCACCCGCCGCAGCGGACGCGAGCAGTGGAGACGGAAGCTCCCAAGCCGCTTCGGCCCGAAGCGGACACGGACACGGATACGGACACGGCAGCGCAGGTTTCCGGCCTCGTCGCGACCGACACCCCCGTCGAGCCCCCGCAGACCACCGCCGACTGGGACAAGGCTCTGACGTTGACGGAACCGCCGCTGGGCGGGGGCGTGCCCTGGCTCGCCGAGTACGCGCTGCTGGCCCTGGGGCATCTGCAGCTGTCTGTGCTCCTCGGCCCGGCCGCCGATGCCGTGGTGCGAGCGGCACGCCATCGGGGCACCCTCGATCGCCCTCTCGTCCAGGCCCTGGAAACGCTTGGGGAGGTCTTCGCCGCGGTCAAGCAGAGGGGGCTGCGACCTGAGCACTTCTTCGAGTCGCCCGCCGGGGTGCTGGCCGGGGCGACTCCCCGCGCGTACCTGGCCACGAAACCTCTCGTCCGCGCCGCGTCGCGCTTCGCCGTGCGTGACGCGCTCCGGGACTTTGTGGCGGCATCACCGGCGCCGATCGGTCCCACGGCGGAAGGGGGCAGCGACGACGTCGGCACGCCCGGGACTCCGACGGACGGCACGAGGGATGAGAACCAGACGCAGGCTCCCACAGGCCCCGTACGGGAGGCACGGCCACCGGTCGCCCCCGAGCGACTGCCCGCCGAGAACCCGGCTTCCGCCGAGGACCCGGCATCCGTCAGGGGGTCGGCTTCCGCCGAGGACCCGGCTTCCGCCAGGGGGTCGGCTTCTGCCAGGGGACTGGCCCCCACCGAGGGTTCGGCCCCCGACGAGGCCCGGTTCGCCTCGCTGGCGCGGGAACACGAGCGTTTGCTGAACGAGGAGCGGGCTGCCGCGCAAGAGCGTGTCGCGGCCGTCCGAGCGGAGGCCGAGCGGGAACTCGACGCTTGGGAAGAGGTGCTGTTTGCGCGCATGGATGCCCTCCTGCTCCGGCGCGAGCGGCGCATCCGTGCCGAGGCCGAGCTACGCGTCGCACAGCTCAAGGCCCAGCACGACGCGGCGTACCGGTCGGTGCTGGACAGAGCCCAGAATGCCGAGGAGGCCGCCCGGTCGGCGCACGAGCAGCGGGACCGGACCGGCGTCCTGGAACTGCGGCTGCGCCAGTACCGCGAGGGTGCCGAGGCACGCATCGCGGATCTCGAATCGCGGCTGAGCGAGGCCGAGAGCTCTGCCGCCGAGCGTGAACGCGCCACCGGCGCATGGGTCGCGGAACTGGAGACCCGAGTTCAGACGGCCGAGGCGGCCGTCACCGACCGGGAGCGCGCCGCCGCGTCCGCACGGGAGGAGTACCGCCAGGGGGCTCAATTGCGCATCGCCGAACTGGAAACCCGACTGCGAGACGCCGAGGACGCCCTCGCGCAAAGGGACGCGTTCGTCGAGGCGGCCCGTCGGCGCGCGGAAGAGGCTGAGCAACAGGCGGTACAGCGCATCGCGCACAGCGAGCACGACGCCCGGCTTCGCATCACCTCCCTGCAGACGCAACTCGACCAGGCCCAGGCGCAACTGGCCGCTGCACAGGAAGCAGAACGCAGCCGCGGATTCCTCCGGGACCGGTGGCGCAGGTCCTGAGCCGCCGGCCGTCCACTCGTCCCCCCACCCTTCAAGAAGACCAGGAACGCCATGGACCCCAGACAGGAACTCGTCTCCTACCTGCGGCGGCAACTCGTCGGCCCGGTCGACGGCGACGAGGAGACGCTTGACGCACCGCCCGACCGGCAGTACCTGATGGGCACCCTCTACCCGCAGGAAGCCGACCTGCAAGGTCAGCTCGACCTCGCCAAGGAGGAGTTCGAAGGGGCCGGCACCGAGCGGGGAGCCGAGGACACCGCACCGGCGGGCGACCCCGTACCGGAGTCGAACTCCTGGCTGCCGTCGTCGCTCGGCTTCAGCTTCTACACCGATGCCGAGACCCTTGAGGTGGAGTGCTCCGCCGCCCGCTACCTCACCCGGGCGCGCAGCGGTCAGCGCGGACGCACGTGGCAACGGGTCGCGATCCCCACGGAGTCGCATCTTCTCGGTTCCGACCGCCATCACGTCTCCGTGCTGGACGCACGAGCCGAACTTCGCATCAGGCGAAGGAACTTCGGTGCCGGGAAGCTCGTCACCGTCGCCCTCGTCAACACGGCCCGGTACGAACCCGCCTCGGGGAAGACCGCCCACTGGGACGGGATGCTGTTCCAGGTGGAACTGCGGGCACGGCCCGTCGACGGGCAGGTGCTCCAGTACCCGAGTGTGCGGCTCGCGAGCCGCGACCTGGAGGAGCAGGAGCTGCGTCTTCAGTACCGCCACGTGCGCACCCACGCCGTCGGCCACGGGTGCGCCGTCGAGGAACTGCGGGACGACAGCGGGCAGGCGGTGACCGGACTCCGGGCGGCCGTGATGCCCGAGGCGGAGGTCACGGGCGTACGAGCCGCCGGACTGACCGACACACCGGTGCTCAGCCTCGCCCACCTCGCCGACCCGGCCGTCTCCGTCGACCAGCTCCGCGAGGAACTCGCCGAGTTCGCCTCCGCCTACCGGGCCTGGTATGTCGGTCAGCTCAACACGGAGGTGCCCGAGTGGGGACGCGAGGCCGCCGAGCGTGTGCTCGGACGGATCGGCACCGCCGTATCGCGCATCGAATCCGGCGTACGCACCCTCTGCGACCCCCGACGCCCTGAACTGCTGCACGCGTTCCGGGCCGCCAACCACGCCATGGCGCTGCAGATGCGCCACTCCGCCGCCGACCTCGCCGGCACCAGGCGCCCCCGCCGCGACAACGGCGTACCGCCGAACCCAGAACCGTTCCCGGACGCCACCTGGCGCCCCTTCCAGCTCGCGTTCTTCCTGCTCGCCGTCGACGGCGCCGTCGACGCCCGGCACCCTGACCGCGCCGTCACGGACCTCATCTGGTTCCCCACCGGTGGTGGTAAGACCGAGGCGTACCTGCTGCTGGCCGCGTTCGTGATGGTGCTGCGCCGGGGCGGGCCGGACGGCGGAGGCACCGCCGTACTGAGCCGCTACACCCTCAGCCTGCTGACGACGCAGCAGTTCCAGCGTGCCGCCACGACCGTGTGCGCCCTCGAGTCCATGCGCCGCGCCGACCCGGTTACCTACGGCGAGGAGCCGTTCTGCATCGGGCTGTGGGTCGGTGAGACCACCACCGCCAACAGCTACGACAAGGCGCGCCGCGACTTCGAGACCGCTCGGGCCGCCGCCACCCCGGACGACGTGTTCATCCTCGACCGCTGCCCGTGGTGCGGCACACGCATCCTGCCCGCCCACAAGTCGCCGGACATCGGCGACTACGGGGTGCGTGCCGCCGCCGACTCCTTCGCCTTCTTCTGCCCCAGGGACGCGTGCCTCTTCCACGACGAGCTGCCCGTTGCCGTCGTGGACGAGCACCTGTACGACCGTCCGCCCACCTTCGTCCTCGGCACCGTCGACAAGTTCGCCCGGCTCGCCTGGGAACCCCGCGCCGGGCGGCTCTTCGGATCCGGCACTGGGAACCGTCCGCCGTCCCTCGTCATCCAGGACGAACTGCACCTGCTCACCGGCCCGCTCGGCACTACCGTCGGCCTCTACGAGGCGGCCGTCCTCGGGCTGTGCACCGCACCGGACGGAACCCGCCCGAAGGTCGTGGCGTCCACGGCCACCATCCGCCGCTCGGGGGAACAGGTGCGCGCCCTCTACGGGGGAGACGTCCAGCTCTTCCCGCCCGCCGGGCTCGACGCCCGTCACTCCTACTTCGCCGAGCCCGACACCTCTCGCCCGGGCCGTCGCTACGTTGGTGTCATGGCACAGGGGCACACGGCAGGCCGCGCGTCCGTCGCCACCGCCGCCGCCCTGCTCCAGGGGGCGTGGGAACTGCCCGAGGAACACCGGGACGCCTACTGGACCCTCGTCGCCTACCACCACAGCCTGCGCGAACTGGGCCGCACGGTCACCGCCGCCGCCGACGACATCCCCGCCCAGCTCGCCGGACTCGACTCCGGCAACGGCGTACGTCCCCTGCCGGACCAGCAGGTCGAGGAGCTCACCAGCAACCTGCCGCGCTCCGAGCAGCCCGTGCTGCTGGACCGGCTGGAGAAGGGCTGGGACGACACCAAGTCGGTGTCCTTCCTGCCCTGCACCAACATGCTGTCCGTGGGTGTCGACGTGAAGCGGCTCGCGCTGATGCTGATGCAGGGCCAGCCCAAGACGACCGCCGAGTACATCCAGGCCACCAGCCGCGTGGGCCGTCACTCCGTACCCGGTCTGGTGGTCACGTTCTTCAACGCCACCCGTCCCAGGGACCGTTCGCACTACGAGACCTTCGACGTCTACCACCGGGCGCTCTACCGGCACGTCGAACCGACCAGCGTCACCCCCTGGTCCGTTCCCTCCCGACGCCGCGCCCTGCATGCCGTGCTCGTCGTCCTCGTGCGGCACCGGCTCGGACTCGCGGCCGAGAACCAGGCGGGAGCGATCCTCGACCGGATGCCGGAAGCGGAGACGCTGATCGACGAGTTGGCCGCCCGCGCCGAGACCGCGGAGCCGGGCACCGGCGACGCGGTACGCAAGGAACTCGCCGGGCTGCTCTCCGAGTGGGAGGACGTCGCGCGCCAGGCCCGCAAGGACGGCCGCGAGCTGTACTACCGCAGTCAGGGCAAGGGCCAGTCCAACCTCATCAAGAGCTTCGAGCAGGTCTACGGCCTGTGGGAGACACCGAACTCCATGCGCAACGTCGACCGGGAATGCCAGGTGACGGTGAAGGGAGCCGACCTGTGAGCCGCACACTCCGGGTACGTCAGTCGCAGACCGTGGTGCCCTTCGGCGTCGGGGCCGTCTTCGACATCCAGGGTGAGTCATTCGTCGCCACCGGCATCGGCGACTGGCCGTCGCGCGGCAGGCAGCCGATCGAGTCGGCCCGGCTCGCGGGCCGCCTGGGCGTCTCCGGCTTCTTCGCCGCACCCGCCACCGCCAACGACCGCTTCGACATCGCCGACGCGCCCGGAGCGCCCTACATCCGCTTCCCCTCCTGGCTGTTCTGCGGGGCGTGCCGACGCATGAAGCGATGGCGGATCGCCGATGAGAAACACGGGCAGGCACCGCGCTGTCCGTCCTGCTCCCCGGCGCGGACGCTGGCACCCATGCGGTTCGTGCAGATCTGCCAGGCCGGTCATCTCAGCGACGTCGACTGGTGGTTCTGGGCGCACTCGCGGCGGGACGGGGGCGAGCGGCGGCAGTGCGGGGAGCGCGAGAAACTGAGGTTCCTCGTCTCGGAGCGGGCCTCCGGCCTCGAAGCGCTGTCCGTCGCCTGCACCGCCAAGGACTGCGGGGCCGTCCGGGACCTGCTCGACGTGCTCGGCACGCACGGCCTGCGCTGCTCCGGCCGCAACCCGTGGCAGCGCGCGAGCGAGGCCGTGCAGTGCCCGAGGCCCGTACAAATCGTGCAGCGTACCGCCGGCAACCTGTACTACCCGATCGTGCACTCGGCGCTCGACATCCCCGAGACGGACGTACCCGCGTACGCCGACGACGCGCTCGCGGACCAGGTGCGTGAACACCACCTGTGGGTGTCGTTGTGCCGGGACGCCGCATCCCCGCGAGCCGTGCTCTTCCGGCAGATGATCCAGGAGGACACGGCGGCGGATGACGCCTTGCTGGACGCTCTCCTCGCCGAGGAGACGGGCGTCATGAGTCCGGCCACCACCGCTGCCTCGTCCGAAGGCCCCGCCAAGCCGGACCTGAGCAGGGAGGAATGGGCCGCGTTCACGGCGCCGGCCCCACCGGCCACTCGAGACTTCGCCCTGCGCGAGACGACGCTCGGACTGGCGGGGGAGACCGCCGAGCCGTGGGCCGGTCTCGCCGGCCATTTCGGGCGCGTCGTCCTCGCCGACCGGCTCCGTGAGGTCCGCGCCCTGTCGGGTTTCACGCGGGTCTCCCCGGACGCAACCGTCGTCCCCGCCGACACCTCCCGCCGGTTGAAGTGGCTGCCCGCCGTCGAGGTCTTCGGCGAAGGCATCTTCCTCACCCTGGACCGTGCCGCACTGAAGGACTGGGAGGACGATCCGGACGTACGCACGCGCGTCCAGGGCATGCGGGCCGACCTCGACCGCTCCTTCCAGAAAGACCGACTGGAGAGCGTGACCGGACCCGAACTGTCACCCCGCTTCGTCCTCTTGCACACCCTGGCCCACCTGCTTATCCGGCAGCTGTCCTTCGAGTCCGGCTACACCACGGCGAGCCTGCGCGAGCGGATCTACGCCCGATCCGAGCAGGACCAGTACGGCGTCCTCGTGTACACGGCCGCCGGTGACGCCGAGGGCACCCTGGGCGGACTCGTCCGCCAGGGGGAACCACCCCGACTGGCCGAAACGCTGCTGCGCATGACCGAGTCGGCCGCCTGGTGCTCCGCCGACCCGCTGTGCGCCGAACACACGGGGCAGGGGTTCGGCAACCTGAACAGGGCCGCCTGCCACGCCTGTGCCCTGCTACCGGAGACCAGTTGCGAGGCCGGGAACAGCCTCCTGGACCGGGCCCTCGTCATCGGCGGCGAGCGGGTCCCCGGCTACCTGCAACCCGTCGTCAGCGCGGCCCGCGCCGCCGCAGCCGACGCCCTGGAGCAGCCATGACCATCACCTATCTCGACCTCGCCCCCGACCAGCGCGCGGGACTCGACGGCCTGCCCTTCGACGGCAATCATCTGGTCAGCGGACCACCGGGCAGCGGCAAGAGCGTCCTGGCCGCGCAGCGCGCCGTCATGCTCGCCCTCACCGGCACACCCGTGGTCCTGCTGACCTATTCGAACCTGCTGCGTCAGTCGCTCGCCGGGACCGTGCACGCGTTGGGGCCGGCGGACCGGTCGGTCCGCGTCATGACGGCACACCGCTGGCTCGCCGAGTGGTACGGCGCGACACCGCCCCGTACCGAAGACGGCTGGTACGACTGGGACGCGCTCCACAACCGGGCCGCCGATCCCACGTCCACCGCCCCCACTCTGGTCGTCGACGAAGGCCAGGACCTGCCCCCCGAGTTCTACCTGCTCTGCCGCATGCTCCAGGCCCGCACGACCGTCTTCGCGGACGAGTGCCAGCGGCTCACCGACACCAACTCGACCCTCGACGAGATCGCCCGCAACCTCGGCCGGTGCACACGGCACGAACTCGACGGCAATCACCGCAACACCGAGCAGATCGCGGAACTCGCCGCACACTTCCACACCGGTTCGGGCACGCCGGCAGTGCCCGGCCGCCAGGGGCCGGTACCGCGCCTGCACCGATTCCACGAGCGGGGAGCCGCCGACCTGCTCATCCTGCTGGCAGAGGCGCAACCCAGGAAGAGCATCGGGGTGATTGCGGGGTCCAAGCACACCCAGTTCTCGCTGCTCGGCAGCATCCAGAAGCGTGCGCCGCGCCTCAAGCCACAGCTGTACACCTCCGAAGCCCGGGGCAGCCTGTACCGCAGCCTCGACCTCGGCCGTCCCGGAATCGTGATCGTGCACCGTGCGAGCGCCAAAGGGCTCGGCTTCGACACGGTCCTCATCCCCGACACGCACCGTGACGCGGCAACCGACCCCACGTCAGCCGCCCTGCGCATGTCCTACTACGTCATGACCACCCGGGCCCGCCAAGAGCTCCACCTCGGCTACGAGGGTGACTCCGAGCCCCCGCTTCTGGCTCAGGTCGGCCGCGGGGCCCTGTTGCGAGGGTGAGGCGGGACGGCACTGACGAGCACGGGCGGACGAACCGGTCCGCCCGTGCTTGTCAGACCGATGACGCTTACTGCATATGATGTGCAAGTGCGCACCAGTGACTACACCATCCGCCCCGCCACCCCCGCCGACCTCGACGCCGCCCGCGTCGTCATGCTCGACACCGTCTACCGCGACTTCGGCACCGGGTACGTGCCCCGTTGGCATCGGGACATCATCGACCTGGACGGTGCGTACCTGACCCCCGCCCGGCACACCCTCCTCGTCGCCGTCGACGAGCGGGACGGTGAGGTCGTCGGCACCGGTGCCCTTGACTCCCGCGGCCCCGCGCATCCCCCGAACCCCCGCCACGTCGCCGAGCGCTACCCCTCCGGCGTCACCGCGCAGTTGCGTCGCGTGTACGTCCGGCCCGGGCATCGCCGGCGCGGGCTGGCGCGGAGGCTCGTCGACGAGTTGCTCGCGTTCGCCGCCGCCGACGGGGGATACCGGGCCGTGTACCTGCACACCGACCCCGCCGTCACCGGGGCCGAGCCGTTCTGGCGGTCGCTCGCCAAGGTCGTGCACGACGAGCGCGAGGACGCCGGTGGAGGGCAGGGCATCGTGCACTTCGACGTGCCCATGCGGTAGGGGCCGGACCCTCGCGGCATTGTGGAAATCATTTTCATGTAGGGTTTCCCTGCGTCGCCGCCCCGCTACGCCCCCGTCTCCATCCCGACCGATCCGAGGACCATGCGCTCCCACCGCCGCCCCCGGCTGCTCGCCCCCCTTCTCCTCTTCCCGCTGGTCGCCGGCTGCTTCGCCTCCGGTGGCGGCGAGTCCGCCAAGGGCGGTGACGGCGACGGCGGTTCGCGGCTCCGGGTCGGCCTCGCCTTCCCGCCCGCCGAGAACCTGTCGCCCTACGGCGCCGACGCCACCCTCCTCAGCCGGCTCGGGGTCACCGAGGGCCTCACCGCACTGGACGCCAACGGCTCCGCCGCGCCCGCCCTCGCCGAGTCCTGGCGCCGGGACGGGGACAGGGCGTGGGAGTTCACCCTCCGCGACGCCACCTTCCAGGACGGCACCGACGTCACCCCCGCCGCCGTGGCCGACTCCCTCGCCCGCGCCTCCGCCGCCAGGCCCGCGCCCGCCGCCCTCGCCGGCGTCACCCTCTCCGCGAAGGCCGGCGGCGACCGTGTCCTGCGGGTCACCACCGCCGCGCCCGACCCCGTTCTCCCGCTGCGGCTGTCCAGCCCCAGCCTCGCGGTCCTCTCCGAGAAGGCCTATGAGAAGACCGGCCGCGTCGACCCCGTCGGCACCGCCACCGGGCCCTTCGAGATCACGAAGGTGAACGGCGCCACCTCCGCCTCTCTCGACCGCTTCGACGACTACTGGGGCGGCCGCGCCCAGGCCTCCGGCATCGACGCCCGCTTCATCGCCGACGGCACCGCCCGCGCCAACGCCCTGCGGACCGGCGAGCTGGACATCGCCGAGGCCGTACCCGTCGCCCAGGCGGCGAGCCTCGACAAGGACAGCCGACGGGACACCGCCACCACACGCACCACCAGCCTGCTGCTCAACTCCTCCTCCGGGCCCTTCGAGGACGCCGGACTGCGCGCCGCAGCCCGCGGTGCGCTGGACACCTCCGTGTTCGCCGAGGACGTGTACGAGGGGTACGCCGACGCCGGGGCGGGGATCTACGGGCCCGCCGTGACCTGGGCGGAGGGGAAGCGAAAGGCGCCCGTCGGGCGCGCCGCCGCCGGGAAGGCGAACGGGGCCACCGTCTCCCTCGCCACCTACGACAACCGGCCCGAACTGCCCGAGGCCGCCCAGGTCGTCAAGCAGCAGCTGGAGAAGGCCGGGTTCAGGGTGAAGCTGACCGTGCGCGAGTACTCGCGCCTGGAAGGCGACGCCCTGGACGGGAAGTTCGACGCCTTCGTCCTCGCCCGCAACACCCTGGTCGACACCGGCGACCCCGTCGCCGTCCTCGCCAGTGACTACGCCTGCGACGGCGGCTACAACATCGCCCAGCTCTGCGACAAGGGCGTCGACTCCGCCGTGAAGAAGGCCGAGGGGATCGCCGACACCGCTGCGCGGCAGGACGCCGCCATGGCCGCCGAGGCACGTATCCTCGGGTCCGACGCCGTCGTGCCGCTGGTGCACCAGCGCATCATCACCGGCGTCGGCGCGTCCGTGCAGGGTGTCGTCCTCGACCCGTACGAGCGCACCCTCGTCGGCACCGGCACCCGGCGCTGAGCCGTGCGGCAGCGCGTGGCCACCGCGGCGTGGCGGGCCGTGCTCGCGGCCGGACTGGTGTGCGGGATCGGCCTGTTGCCGTGGCTGACCCGCACCGACCCGGCGCACACCGTCCTCAAGGCACGGTCGGCCGACCGCGACCCCACCCCCGCGGTCCTCGCCGGCATCCGCGAGCAACTGGGGTTGGACGGCGGGCCGTTGCGCCTGCTCGGCCGGTGGCTCGGCGGGCTCGCGCACGGGGACGCCGGGCAGTCGTGGATCTCCGGGAACGACGTCCTGCCCGACGTGCTCCAGGCCCTCGGCGCCTCCCTGCTGCTGATGACGGTCGCCCTCCTGGTCGCCGCCCTCACCGCCGGGGCCGTCTGCGCCCGCACCCTCCGGCTCGGCGCACGGCGGCGGCTCGACGGGCGGCGCCGCGGCGGCACCGGCTCCGCCGTGGTCGCCGCGCTGCCCGAGTTCCTCGTCGCCTCCGTGCTCGCCACCGTCGTCGGGGTGCAGCTCGGCTGGCTGCCCGCGCTCGGGTGGTACGGGCCCCAGTGGACCGTACTGCCCGCCCTGGCCCTCGGGTTGCCCGCCGGCGCCGTGCTCGGGCGGCTCCTCGACGATCTGCTGCCCGGCGCGTTCGGCGAGCCCTGGGCGCTGGCCGCCGCCGCCCGCGGCCTGCCGGGCCGGCGCGTCGCCCGGCAGGCGGTACGCCGGTGCGTGCCCGCCCTGCTGCCCAACCTCGGCCTGTTCGTCGTCGGGCTGACCGGCGGGGCCGTCGCCGTCGAGCAGATCTTCGACATCCCCGGCCTCGGCCGCACCACCCTCCAGGCCGCGCTCGCCCAGGACCTGCCCGTCCTCCAGACCGGCACCCTCGCCCTCCTCCTGCTCGCCGCGCTCGCCACCCTCGCCACCCGCCTCGCGGGCCGCCTGCTCACCGGGCCCGCCCTGCGCGACGGCGCCCTGTCCTCCCTGCACCGGCCCGCACCGCCCGCCCGCGGCCTGCTGCCCCTCCTGCACGGCGGCGCCCTCCTCGTCGTCGTCGCCTGCGGACTGGCCCGCGATCCGCTCGCCCTCGACACCGGGCAGCGGCTCCAACCACCGTCCCTCGCCCACCCGTTCGGCACCGACGCCCTCGGCCGCGACCTGCTCGCCCGTGTCGGCCACGGCGCCCTCGACACGCTGCTCCTCGCCTCCGCCATCACCGCCGCCGCCCTGCTCACGGGCGTACTGCTGGGACTCCTGCCACGGGTGTCCGCGCCGCTCGTCGACACCGTCAACGCCGTGCCGCCCGTCCTCGCCGCGCTCCTCGTCACCGCCGTCGCGGGCAGCGGAGCGGCCACCCCCGCCCTCGCAGTGGGCGCCGTCGCATGGGCACCGCTGGCCACCCACACCGCCTCGCTGCTGCGGCAGGAACGCGCCACCCTGCACATCACCGCCACCCGGGGACTGGGCGCCGGGCGCCGATACCTGCTGCGCCGCGAACTGCTCCCCGCCGTCCTGCCGCCCGTCACCCGCCACGCCCTGCTGCGGCTGCCCGGCGTCGCCCTCGCGCTCGCCTCGCTCGGTTTCCTCGGCCTCGGCGCCCAGCCACCGTCCCCCGAATGGGGTCTGCTCCTCGCCGAGAACCAGCCCTACGCCGAACGCGCCCCCTGGGCCGTCCTCGCCCCCGCCGCCGTCCTCGCCCTGCTCGGCGCCCTCGCCGTCACCGCCGCGGGCGGACTGCGCCGGCCGCGCCGCCCACCCCGCCGTACGCCCCCGGACACCGGCCGGCGGCAGCCCACCGCCATCGCCGTCGAGAAGGAACCGGCCGGAGCCCGATGATCCGCACATCCACCGGCCGGTCGCCCGCCGAGGCCCCGGGCCGTCGGCGCACCACCCCGCTCTCCCCGCTCCTGCGGCTGCTCGTCCTCACCCAGCTCGCCTTCAACATCGGCTTCTTCGCCGTCCTGCCCTTCCTCGCCGAACACCTCGGGCAGGCCGTGGGCATGACGGGCTGGCTGGTCGGCTTCGTGCTCGGACTGCGGACCTTCAGCCAACAGGGGCTGTTCGTGGTCGGCGGGGCACTGGCCGACCGGTACGGCATCCGGCCCGTCGTCCTCGCCGGATGCGTGCTGCGCATCGCCGGGTTCGGATGGCTCGGGTACGCCGAGCGGACCTGGACGGTCGTCGGCGCGGTGCTGCTCATCGGGTTCGCCGCCGCCCTGTTCTCGCCGGCCGTCGAGTCCGAGGTCGCCCGGCAGGCCGTCCTGTGGGAGGAACAGGGCGGCGGGGACCGGACCCGGGTGCTCGCGCTGTTCACCGTGGCCGGACAGGCGGGCGCCTTCGTCGGACCGCTGCTGGGCGCTCTGCTGCTGGCCGTCGGCTTCCGTACGGCGTGCCTGGCCGGGGCCGGCGTCTTCGTGCTCGTCCTCGCCGGGCACGCGTGGCTGCTGCCCCAGCGCCTTCCCGGGCGGACCCGCGTCCGGGCCGGGGGCGGGGCGCGGCTGCTGCTGCGCAACCGGCCCTTCCTGGCGCTGTGCTGTGCCTACGGCGCCTACCTGCTCGCCTACAACCAGCTCTACCTGGCCCTGCCCGCCGAGGTGGAGCGGGCCGCCGGCTCCCAGGCGCCGCTGGCCTGGCTGTTCGCACTGTCCTCACTGCTGGTGGTGACCGCGCAGTTGCCGGTGACCCGGTGGGCGGGGGAGCGGCTGACGCCACGCCGGTCGATGGCGGCCGGGCTGGTGCTGGTCGCGGGCGGGTTCGCCGCCGTCGCCCTCGCCCGGCCCGCCGGGTGGACGGGGGCGGGCGGGCTGGTGCCGGCCGCCGGGTTCGTCGTGCTGCTGACGCTCGGGCAGATGCTGGTCGCGCCCGTCGCCCGCGCCTGGGTGCCCGACCTCGCCGAGGACGGCAGACTCGGGCTCTACACCGGGGCCCTGTCCTCGGTCTCCGGGCTGATCGTGCTGGCGGGCAGCTCCGCGACCGGCCTGCTGCTGGACAGCGGGCTGCCCGCCGTCGTGCCGTGGCTGGTACTGGGCGCCGTACCGCTCGCCGCGGCCGCCCTGCTGCCCCGCGGTCACCGGGCCAGGAGCCGGCCCGCGGACACCTGAGCCGGTGCGGCCGCCGGCCCCTCGCCGTGCACCGCCCCGGTCCCGGAGGTGCGCCACAGCCACACCACGTCCCGGCCGAACGACCACACCAGCAGCCCCAGCGCCAGTCCCACCACCCCCGCGTTGACCACCCGCGGCAGCAGCCCCGTGCCCGCGAGCAGCAACAGCACCCCCTGCAACGCCGCCACCGTCTTGCGGGCCGTGCTCGGCGGCAGCGGAGCGGTCAGCCACGGCCACACCCGGGCGGCGGCGACGAAGACGTACCGCATGCCGCCGATCAGCAGCACCCACGGGCCCAGATCCATCGCGACGTACACGCTGAGCACCAGGATCAGGAACGCGTCGACCTCCATGTCGAAGCGCGCGCCCAGGGCAGTCGACGTGCCCGTGCGGCGGGCCACCCGGCCGTCCACGCCGTCCAGCACCAGGGCCACGGCCGTCAGGCCGACCAGGAGGGAGACGGGCGGCGCGCTGCGGAACGAGTCGGCGACCAGGGCCGTGACTCCGCCGACCAGGGTGGCCCGGCCGAGGGTGACCCGGTTGGCCGGGCCGAACGACGCCGGCCGGGAGCGGTGCAGGGCCCGGGTGAGCACCGCCCAGGTCGCGAACGCGAACGCGAGGCCGGTCAGCCAGCCCGCCGTTCCCATGCCGATCGCCGTGCCGAGCAGCACCAGCAGCAGGACCTGCGCGCCCGCTCCCACCGCGGTCTCCTGCTGCGGGGGCCGCGCGTCGTACGTGTTGTTCAGGGCCACCGAACATCCTCCGGCCGTGTGACAGAGTCGATCACCGCCGCTAGCTTGTGCGGCCAGTGCCCCTCCGTACGTGAGCGGCTCGCCGATCGTTCAGGAGGACGCCGATGACCCGGACGACGAGAACGGCCCGGACGGCGCACCCGTCGCGCACCGCCCGCGCGTTCTGGCTCGACTCGCCCGGACGGGGCGTGATCAGGGACGTCGAGCTGCCCGAGCCCGGCGCGGACGAGGTGCTCGTGCGCACCCTCTTCAGCGGGATCAGCCGGGGCACCGAGACCCTCGTCTTCCACGGCCGGGTGCCCGAGAACCAGTACACGGCCATGCGCGCGCCCTTCCAGGAGGGCGACTTCCCGGGGCCGGTGAAGTACGGCTACCTGAGCGTCGGCGTGGTGGAGCAGGGCCCCGACGCGCTCGCCGGGCGCACCGTCTTCTGCCTCCACCCCCACCAGACCCGCTACGTCGTCCCGGCCGCCGCCGTCACCCCCGTGCCGCCGGACGTGCCCGCCGGGCGGGCCGTGCTCGCCGGCACCGTGGAGACCGCCGTCAACGCCCTGTGGGACGCCGCGCCCCTGGTCGGCGACCGGGTCGCCGTGGTCGGCGGCGGCATGGTCGGCTGCTCGGTGGCCGCTCTGCTGGCCCGGTTCCCGGGCGTGCGCGTCCAGTTGGTCGACGCCGACCCGGCGCGGGCGGAGGTCGCCGAGGCACTCGGCGTCGGCTTCGCGTCCCCCGACGGCGCCCTCGGCGACCGGGACCTCGTCGTGCACGCCAGCGCCACCGAGGAGGGCCTCGCCCGTTCCCTGGAGCTGCTGCGGCCCGAGGGCACGGTCGTCGAGCTGAGCTGGTACGGCGACCGGCGCGTCGCCCTGCCGCTCGGCGAGGCGTTCCACTCACGGCGCCTGACCGTGCGCGGCAGCCAGGTCGGCACCGTCTCCCCGGCACGCGCCGCCTCCCGCACGTACGCCGACCGGCTCGCCCTCGCCCTGGACCTCCTCGCCGACCCCGCGCTGGACGCGCTCGTCACCGGCGAGTCCGCGTTCACCGAACTGCCCGACGTGCTGCCGAAGCTGGCCTCGGGGGACCTTCCCGCCCTGTGCCACCGCATCCGCTACGGCGACGACGACTGACCGCCCGGCCCCAGCCGGCGTTCGGTCCCGCCGGGAGAGATACCGGCCGCTGAACAAGGGAAGGCACCGAGCCGTACTAGACGGCATCCCGCGCAGTGACCGGCGGGGGATCAGACGTGCCACACCTGGAGGGTCGTCCGTTGTTCAGCATCACCGTCCGCGATCACATCATGGTCGCCCACAGCTTCCGCGGCGACGTCTTCGGGCCCGCGCAGCGCCTGCACGGAGCGACGTTCCTGGTGGACGCCACCTTCCGGCGCGAGCAGCTGGACGAGGACAACATCGTCGTCGACATCGGACTGGCCACCCGCGAACTGGGCGCCGTCGTCGCGGAGCTGAACTACCGCAACCTCGACAACGAACCCGACTTCGCCGGCGTCAACACCTCCACCGAGTTCCTCGCCAAGGTCGTCGCCGACCGGCTCGCCGAGCGCGTCCACAAGGGCGCCCTCGGCGAAGGCGCCAAAGGTCTGGCCGGCCTCACCGTCACCCTCCACGAGTCGCACGTGGCCTGGGCGAGTTACGAGCGCGCGCTGTGACCGGCACGTCCGTGGAGACCACGGCCGGGCGCCCCCGGCTCGGCTACGTGCCCGCCCAGGCGCCGGCCCCGAGGAACGGCGGGATCGTCCCCATGTCCCTGCGCTCCGTGCACTTCGTCCTGCCCGGCGGCGTCGACGACCCGGCCGCGCCGAGCGGCGGCAACGCCTACGACCGGCGGGTGGGACTGGACCTGCCCGGCTTCGGCTGGCGGGTGCGGGGCATCCCCGTGGACGGCACCTGGCCCCGGCCCGACGAGGCCGCCCGGAGCGAACTCGGCCGCGTGCTGCGCCGGTTGCCGGACGGGGCCGTGGTCCTGCTGGACGGGCTGGTCGCCTGCGGCGTGCCGGAGGTCGTCGTCCCGGAGGCCGCGCGACTGCGCATGGCCGTCCTCGTCCACCTGCCGCTCGGCGACGAGACCGGCCTCGACCCGGCCGTGGCCGCCGCGCTGGACGCCCGCGAGCGCGCGGTGCTCCGGGCCGTCCCGGCCGTCGTCGCCACCAGCGACTGGGCGGTGCGCCGCCTCGTCTCCCACCACGGCCTCGACCCGGCCCGCGTCCACGTGGCCGCCCCCGGCGCCGACATCGCGCCGCTCGCGCCCGGCACCGACGGAGTCTCCCGGCTCCTGTGCGTCGCCGCCGTCACGCCCCGCAAGGGCCAGCACCGGCTGGTGGAGGCGCTGGCCGCGGTGGCCGAGCTGCCCTGGTCGTGCGTGTGCGTCGGCGGACTCGGCCAGGACCCCGCGTACGTCGCCCGGTTGCGGGAGCTGATCGCGCGGTACGGCCTCCAGGACCGGCTGGAGCTGGCGGGCCCGCGGTCCGGCGCCGACCTGGACGCCAGTTACGCGTCCGCCGACCTGATGGTCCTCACCTCGTACGCCGAGACGTACGGCATGGCGGTGACCGAGGCCCTCGCGCGCGGCATCCCCGTCCTGGCCACGGACGTCGGCGGCCTCCCGGAGGCCGTGGGGCGCGCCCCCGACGGCGGGGTGCCCGGCATCCTCGTCCCGCCGGAGGACCCCGTGGCGCTCGCCGCCGAACTGCGGGGCTGGTTCGGCGAGGCGGACGTGCGTCGCCGGCTGAAGGCGGCGGCACGCGGCCGCCGCGCCGCCCTGAACGGCTGGGCCGCCACGGCGCAGAGCCTGGCCGGCGTCCTGCGCCGGCTGCCGGCACCACCGCGGAGGGCGGCATGAGGAAGGCGACGACACCCGCCGGGGGGATGATCCCGGCCCGGCCGGGACCGCGGAACGCGCCCGAGCCCACGACGGGCACCGCCCCGGACGCCGACCGGCCCACCCTGCGACTGAAGGGGGACGACGAGACGCCCCGGGAGCACCGGCCCCAAGACGGCGAGACCCCGCCCGCGGCCTCGCCGCTCCCCGCAGAGCCCGACGCGGCCGCCCACTCGTGGGGATCCGCGGCACCCCACACCCCCGGGGCCCCGCAGGGACCCGCGGACCCGCACGCCCCCGACGACCCTCCGCGGTACGCCCCCGAGTGGCTTCGGCTTCGGGAGGGGGCGGATGCCGCCGCGCGGGCGCGCGATCTGCTCGATCCGCTGCGGGTCCGCCTCGCCGGCCGGCCGGGCCGGGCCGGTGGGCTGGTCGTGCACGACCTGGGCTGCGGCACCGGGTCGATGGGCCGCTGGCTCGCCCCGCTGCTCGACGGCCCCCAGCACTGGGTGCTGCACGACCGCGACCCCTACCTCCTGCACTTCGCCGCGGCCGGGTCCCCGCGCTCCGCCGCCGACGGCAGCCGGGTCACGGTGGAGACCCGGCGCGGCGAGATCGCCCGGCTCACCCCGGACGCGCTGGCCGGCACCTCGCTCGTGACCGCCTCCGCGCTGCTCGACGTCCTCACCGCACGGGAGGTCGGCGCCCTCGCCGCCGCCTGCGCCGGGGCCGGCTGCGCGGCGCTGCTCACTCTGTCCGTCGCCGGCCGCGTCGACCTCACCCCGGGGCACCCCCTGGACGCCGGGATCGCCGACGCCTTCAACGACCACCAGCGGCGCTCCGGCCTCCTCGGCCCCGACGCGGTCACCGTCGCCGCGAACGTCTTCGCCGCCCGCGGCGCGACCGTGCGGACGTGTCCCAGTCCCTGGCGGCTGGGCCCCGACGACGCCGCGCTCACCGCCCAGTGGCTGCACGGCTGGGTCGGCGCGGCCGTCGAACAGCGCCCCGGGCTGCGGGAGTCCGCCGAGCGGTACCTCGAGGAGCGCCTCGCGGCCTGCGCGGCCGGACGGTTGCGGGTCGTCGTCCACCACAGCGACCTGCTGGCGCTGTGCCGGCCGACGGGCGGGGCCTCGTGAGCGCACCGGCGGTCCGGGCGGCGGGAGCCGCACCGGCGCCGCCGCGCCGGAGAACCGCCCCCCGCGTCCCCCGGGTCCTGCGCGCCCACCTGGGCAGCCTTGCCGGGGCCGGCATCCTCGCCGTGCTGCTGTGGCGGCTCGGCGGCGGCGTGTTCCTGGACGGGCTGAGCCGGATCGACGTGCCCACGCTGCTCGCGGCGCTCGGCATCGGGCTGGTCACCACGGTGTTCAGCGCCTGGCGCTGGGTCCTGGTGGCCCGGGCGCTGCGCATCCGGCTGCCGCTCGGCGGGGCCGTCGGCGACTACTACCGTGCCCTGTTCCTCAACGCGGCCCTGCCCGGCGGCGTCCTCGGCGACGTGCACCGCGCGGTGCGGCACGGGGGGAGCGCCGGTGACGTGGGCCGGGGCGTGCGGGCCGTCGTCCTGGAGCGCGCCGCCGGACAGCTCGCGCTGCTCGGCGCCGGCGCGGCGGTGCTCCTCACGATGCCGTCGCCGGTGCGGGCCCACACCCGGCAGATCGCGCCGCTCCTGGCTCTGGCCGCACTGGGCGCGCTCTCCGTCGGCCTCGCCCTGCGGCTGAACCGGGCCCCCGCACGCCGGGGCCGGGCCCTGCGCGCGACGCTCGGAGAGGCGCGCCGGGCACTGCTGTCCCGGCGCAACGGGCCGGGCGTCGCGGTGTCGTCCGTCGTCGTCCTCGCCGGGCACCTGACGATGTTCGTGCTCGCCGCCCGCGTCGCCGGAAGCACCGCCTCCGTGGCCGTGCTGACGCCGCTGGCCGTCCTGGCGCTGCTCGCCATGGGCCTGCCGCTGAACGTCGGCGGCTGGGGCCCCCGGGAGGGCGTCACGGTCTGGGCGTTCGGCGCGGCCGGGCTGGGGGCGGGCAGCGGACTGGGCGTGGCCGTCGTGTACGGGGTGCTCGGCTTCGCGGCGAGCCTGCCCGGCGCCGTCGTCCTCGTGGCCCGCCGGCGCGGACCCTCCGGGACGCGGGCGGCATCCGTCGTACCGGGCCCGGAGCCGCACCACGCGCCCGGCGGGCACTACCCCCGCTCGCCGCCCTGCGGAGGGACCGTCACCGTCACGGACGTCAGCAGCGCGAGGTACTCGCCGAAGGATTCCACCAGACCGGCCAGCAGTTCCCTTCCCTTTTCCGCCGAAGCCAGCGAAGGACGCCCGATGACACCGGAATCGGTATAGGCGGACATGCCGAGGGAGAGCAGATGACGCCGGTCGTCCGCGACGAAATCAGCGGCCTCGTAACCGGGCCGGACACATTCGGGATGCGTGTGCAGAAGAATGGAGGTCTCGATTTCCCCCGCGTGCATGTCGGTGAGCAGCGACGTGACCACTCCCGCCCGCTGCCGCGCCGCCTCCCAGTCCTCCGCGGCCGGGAACAGCGCCATCCGCTCGCCGCGCGCCGAGGACTCCTGGACGACGTTGCCCAGTACGTAGTTCCCGCCGTGTCCGTTGACCAGCACCAGGGCGTCTACGCCCGAGCGGCGCAGCGAGGCGGCGATGTCCCGTACCACCGCGTGCAGGGTCACCGAGGAGATGCTGACCGTGCCCGGCCAGTCCGCGTGCTCGTGCGAGCAGCCGAAGGTCACCGGCGGGAGGAGGTGCACCGGGTACGCGGCGGCGATCTCCCGGGCGACGGCGCAGGCGACGAGGGTGTCGGTCGCCAGCGGCAGGTACGGGCCGTGCTGCTCGAAGCTCCCCACGGGCAGCACGGCGACCTGCCGCGCCAGCCCGGCACCCCGCCCGCGCACATCCTCCGTCGTGTCCGCCGGCACCAGTCGAACGTCCATTTCCGCACGGCCCTTTCGTCTCCGCTCAGAACCCCGGCTGAGGAACTCGAGAATCATGACAGAAAACATTGGCGTACTCGGCAAGAAGACACCGCAACGCAGCGATGTGGAACGCGTGGTGAATGTGGCTCTGCCGACCGCGTACGGGAAATTCCAGGCGGTCGGCTACTTCGACCACGAGCGCGGTGACGAGCAGGTCGCCCTGGTGTACGGGGATCCCGGCGCCGACCGCGTCCTGACCAGGCTGCACTCGGAGTGCCTCACCGGGGACGCGTTCGGCTCCCGGCACTGCGAGTGCGGGGACCAACTGGCCGCCGCGCTGCGTGCCGTGGCCGCCGAGGGCAGCGGCGTCGTCGTCTACCTGCGCGGGCACGAGGGACGCGGCATCGGCCTGCTGGCCAAGCTGCGCGCCATGGCGTTGCAGGCGGAGGGACTGGACACGGTCGAGGCCAATCTCGCGCTCGGCCTGCCGGTGGACGCCCGGGACTACGGCGTCGCCGCCCGGATCCTCGGCGACCTGGGGGTGCGGTCGGTGCGCCTGATGTCCAACAACCCCCGCAAGCGCGAGGCGTTGGTGCGGCACGGCATCCAGGTCGCCGAACAGGTGCCGCTGCTGATACCGCCGTGCGAGAGCAACCTCACCTACCTGCGCACCAAGCGGGAACGTCTGGACCACCACCTGCCCCACCTGGACGCGGTGGCGCACCTGTCCTGACGGGCGGGCGTGCCGCGCCCACCCGCGGCGCCGCTCCCCGAGGTCCTCCGTCGGGACGGTGTGCGTCTCGCGCGCCGTGAGCGCGGCGATCACCGGGGGCACGCACAGGGCCGCGGTGAACAGGGCCACCGCGAACCAGTCGTCGCCGTCCGGGCCCGCGATCCGCGCGGCGAACGTCACCGCGAACCCGGCCACCGCGAAGCCGATCTGGGTGCCGATCGCCACCCCGGACAGCCGGACCCGGGTGGAGAACATCTCGCCGTAGAAGGCCGGCCACACGCCGTTCGCGGCGCTGTAGACGACACCGAAGGCGACGATGCCGGTCAGGAAGGTCAGCGGGTAGGAACCCGTCGAGATCGCCCACAGGTACAGGCACATCGTCACCGCGCTGCCCACCGCGCCGATCAGGTACACCGGCCGCCGGCCGATCCGGTCGGACAGCGTCGCCCACAGCGGGATCGCGGCGAGCGCGACGACGTTGGCGAGGGCGCCCACCCAGAGCACGGCGGTACGGGACATGCCGACCGCGTCGCTGGTGGCGTACGCCAGCGCCCAGACCGTGAAGATCGTGCTCACCGAGGCGATCAGCGCCCCGGCGACCACCCGCAGCACGTCCGCCCAGTGGTCGCGCGCCAGCACCGCCAGCGGCATCTTCGCGACGCCCTCCGTGGCCGCCTGCCGGGCGAAGGCCGGCGTCTCGTCGAGGTTCCGGCGGATGAGGTAGCCGACGGCGGCGACCACGAGGCTCAGCCAGAACGGCACGCGCCAGCCCCAGGACAGCAACTGGTCCTCGGGGAGCGCGGCGACCGGCAGGAAGACCAGGGTGGCGAGCAGTTGCCCGCCCTGGGTGCCGCCGAGGGTGAAGCTGGTGAAGAAGCCGCGCCGGTGCGCCGGCGCGTGCTCCAGCGTCATCGAGTTGGCGCTGGCCTGCTCGCCCGCCGCGGAGATGCCCTGGAGCACGCGGCACAGCACCAGCAGCACCGGGGCGAGGGTGCCGACCTGGGCGCGGGTGGGCAGGCAGCCGATGAGGAACGTGGACACGCCCATGAGGACCAGCGTGAACACCATGATCTTCTTGCGGCCGAGGCGGTCGCCGACATGGCCGAGGAAGAACGCGCCGACCGGACGGGCGGCGTAGGCGACACCGAACGTGGCCAGCGACAGCAGGGTCGCCGTGGCCGGGTCGGACTCGTCGAAGAAGACCTCGGGGAAGATCAGCGCCGCCGCGCTGCCGTAGATGAAGAAGTCGTAGTACTCCAGGGCGCTGCCGATCCAGGCGGCCAGCGCCGCCTTCCTCGGCTGGCCGGGCGGGGCGGCGTCGTGGGGCGCGGGGGCGGGGACGGACACGGCGTGCTCCTTCGGGGGACTCCACCGCGGCGGAGTGAGCGGAGGGGGAGGAATGCCGGACGGCTAATTAACCCACTGGATAGTTAGTCGCGGTTGGCTACGGATGTTGCGCGCAGGTTTCCCGGGTGTCAAGGGGTCGCGTCCGCCGTACCGCCGCGGCGGTCAGTCCGCGGCGCGCTCCGCCGTGAGGTAGGCGATCACCATGTCGCCCAGCATGGCGCGGTAGTGCTCGCGCCGGTCCGGGGCGACCAGGTCCCGGCCGAACAGGGCGCCGAAGGTGGCCCGGTTGGAGACCCGGAAGAAGCAGAACGCGCTGATCATCGCGTGCAGGTCCACCGCGTCCACGTCCGCCGTGAACAGGCCCGACTCCTGACCCGCCGCCAGGATCCGGCGGATCACGTCGAGCGCGGGGGAGCCCATCCGGCCCAGCGCCTCGGACGCGGCGATGTGCTCGGCGCCGTGGATGTTCTCGATGCCGACCAGGCGGATGAAGTCCGGGTGCTGCTCGTGGTGGTCGAAGGTCACCTCCGCGAGGCGACGGATCGCGGCCACCGGGTCCAGGTGCTCCACGTCGAGCTCCTGCTCGGCCTCCCGGATCACGCCGTACGCCCGCTCCAGCACGGCCGTGAACAACTGCTCCTTGCCGCCGAAGTAGTAGTAGATCATCCGTTTCGTGGTGCGGGTGCGGGCGGCGATCTCGTCGACGCGGGCCCCGTCGTAGCCGGCCCGGGCGAACTCTCGCGTGGCCACGTCGAGGATCTCGGCCTGGGTACGGGCGGCGTCGCGGATGCGCCCGTTCGGTCGTGCCGGCTCGTCGACGCTGGTCATCGGGTTCCTCCGGCTGGGGCGAGGGCGGTCCGGTGATTGTAGAAGCCCGGTCCGCGGGCCGGGCCGGGAGTGGGCAGGTCTTCCCCCGGCCCCCACGCGACTGCTATGACTAACGTACTGGTTCGTACATTAGGCATCCACGACGGAGGTCCAAGTGGCCAAGGACTCGTATCTCGTCGGACTGATCGGCGCGGGCATCGGCCCGTCGCTCAGCCCGGCCCTCCACGAGCGGGAGGCCGGCCGGCAGGGCCTGCGCTGCGTGTACCGGCTGATCGACATCGACGTCCTCGGCGTCCCGCCCGAGGCCGTGGGCGACCTGCTGCGCGCCGCCCGCGACCTGGGCTTCGACGGGCTGAACATCACCCACCCCTGCAAGCAGCTCGTCGTCGGGCACCTGGACGCCCTCGCCCCGCGGGCCGAGGCACTGGGCGCGGTCAACACCGTCGTCTTCGACGCGGACGGCCGGGCGACCGGCCACAACACCGATGTCACCGGCTTCGCCGCCTCCTTCGCCCGCGGGCTGCCCGACGCCCCGCTGGACCGGGTCGTGCAGCTCGGCGCCGGGGGCGCGGGCGCCGCCGTCGCCCACGCCACGCTCACCCTCGGCGCCGGACGGGTCACCGTCGTCGACGCGGTGCCCGAACGGGCCGCCGCACTCGCCGCCTCGCTGAACCGGCACTTCGGCGAGGGACGCGCCGACGGCGCCGCCCCGGACCGGCTGCCCGCGCTGCTGACCGGCGCCGACGGCATCGTGCACGCCACCCCCACCGGCATGGCCGCCCACCCCGGGCTGCCCCTGCCCGCGGACCTGCTGCACCCCGGGCTGTGGGTCGCCGAGGTCGTCTACCGGCCCCTGGAGACCGAGCTGCTGCGCACCGCCCGCGCGCTGGGCTGCGCCACGCTCGACGGCGGCGGCATGGCCGCCTTCCAGGCCGCCGACGCGTTCCGGCTGTTCACCGGGCGGGAACCCGACGCCGTGCGGATGCTCGCCGACATCACCGACCTGGCGGACGCCCTCGGGGCCCCGCGGTAGAGAAGAGGCAGTCACGTGCGGACGTCCATCGCCACCGTCTCCCTCAGCGGTTCCCTCACCGAGAAGCTCACGGCCGCCTCCCGGGCCGGCTTCGACGGCGTGGAGATCTTCGAGAACGACCTGCTGGCCAGCCCCCTGACCCCCGAGGAGATCCGCGCCCGCTGCGCCGACCTCGGACTGACCGTCGACCTCTACCAGCCGATGCGGGACGTCGAGGCGCTGCCCGAGGACGCGTTCGCCCGTGCGCTGCGCCGCGCCCGGCACAAGTTCGCCCTGATGCGCAGGCTCGGCGCGGACACCGTCCTGGTCTGCTCCAGCGTCTCCCCGCACGCCGTGGACGACGACGCCCTCGCCGCCGAACAGCTCGCCCGCCTCGCGGACCTGGCCCGCGACCACGGCGTCCGTGTCGCCTACGAGGCGCTCGCCTGGGGCCGGCACATCAGCACCTGGGACCACGCCTGGCGCGTCGTCGAAGCCGCCGGGCACCCCGCGCTCGGCACCTGCCTCGACAGCTTCCACATCCTCTCCCGCAGCGGCGGGCCGAAGGACCTCGAGGGGATCGCGGACATCCCCGGCGAGAAGATCTTCTTCCTCCAGCTCGCCGACGCCCCGCTGCTCGCGATGGACGTCCTGCAGTGGAGCCGGCACTACCGCTGCTTCCCCGGCCAGGGCGGCTTCGACCTCGCCGGACTGCTCCGGCACGTGCTGTGCACCGGCTACGACGGCCCGCTCTCCCTGGAGGTCTTCAACGACGTCTTCCGGCAGTCCGAGGCCGGCCCCACCGCCGTGGACGGCCTGCGCTCCCTGCTGGTGCTCCAGGAACAGGCCGGCCTCGCGGCGCTGCCCGAACCGGCCGTGCCCACCGGCATGGCCTTCGCGGAACTGGTCACGCCCGACGCCGCCCCCGTCTCGGCCGTGCTCGGCGCGCTGGGCTTCACCCGCACCGGGCGCCACCGCGGCAAGCCCGTCGACCTGTGGCAGCGGGGCGACGCCCGCCTGCTCGTCAACACCGGGCCGGCCGAGCGCCGCGACGGCACCCGCCTGGCCGCCGTCGGCCTCGAGTCGCCCGACCCCGCCGGGGCGGCCCGCCGCGCCGAGGCCCTGCTCGCCCCGGTGCTGCCGCGCCGCCGCGCCCCGGGCGACACCCCGCTGGAGGCGGTCGCCGCGCCCGACGGCACGGAGCTGTTCCTCTGCGCCACCGGGCGCCCCGGACTGCCCGACTGGCGGGACGACTTCGAGGACACGGGGGCCGTCGCCGAGACCGGGCCGGGCCCGCGCGTCGACCACGTCTCCCTCACCCAGCCCTGGCACCAGTTCGACGAGGCGGTGCTCTTCCACCGCGGCGTCCTCGGGCTGCGCCCGCAGGAGAGCGTGGACGTCGCCGACCCCTACGGCCTGCTGCGCAGCCGCGCCGTCACCACCGGCGACGGCGCCGTCCGTATCGTGCTCACCGTCGGCGCCGCGCCGGCCGACGACACCGCGCACGCCCAGCACATCGCGCTGGCCACCGACGACGTGGTAGCCGACGCCCGCCGCTACCGCGCCGCCGGCGGCCCGCTGCTGCCGATCCCGGCCAACTACTACGACGACCTCGCGGCCCGCTTCGAGTTCGCCGACGGCGAGCTGGAGACCTACCGGGAGCTGGGCATCCTCTACGACCGCGACGCCCACGGCACCTTCCGGCACTGCTACACGCACACCGTCGGCCGGGTCTTCCTCGAACTCGTCCAGCGCGACGGCGGCTACCGCGGCTACGGCGCGGCGAACGCCCCGGTCCGGCTGGCCGCGCAGCACGCCGCGCGGGCCTTCACCGGCGGCTGACGGCGGGCACGGCGCCGGCGCCGCACGGCGCGGGCCCGCACGCAGGCGCCCCCGCCCGGCCGGAGGCCGAACGGGGGCGCGAGCGGGGGTGTCACTTCTTCGCCGACTCCACGGCGTGCCCGCCGAACTGGTTGCGCAGTGCGGCGATCATCTTCATCTGCGGCGAGTCCTCCTGCCGGGACGTGAACCGCGCGAAGAGGGAGGCGGTGATCGCGGGCAGCGGCACCGCGTTGTCGATGGCCGCCTCGACGGTCCAGCGGCCCTCGCCGGAGTCCTCCGCGTAACCGCGCAGCTTCTCCAGGTGGTGGTCCTCGTCGAGCGCGCTGACGGCCAGGTCCAGCAGCCAGGAGCGGATGACCGTGCCCTCCTGCCAGGACCGGAAGACCTCGCGGACGTTGTCCACGGAGTCGACCTTCTCCAGCAGCTCCCAGCCCTCGGCGTAGGCCTGCATCATCGCGTACTCGATGCCGTTGTGGACCATCTTGGAGAAGTGCCCGGCGCCGACCTTGCCCGCGTGGACGAAACCGTACGGGCCCTCCGGCTTGAGCGCGTCGAAGATCGGCTTGAGGTCGTCGACGCACTCCTTGTCGCCGCCGACCATCAGGGCGTAGCCGTTCTTCAGGCCCCACACGCCGCCCGACACACCGGCGTCGACGAAGTGGATGCCGCGCCTGCCCAGTTCCTCGGCGTGCTTCTCGTCGTCCGTCCAACGGGAGTTGCCGCCGTCGATGACGGTGTCGCCGGGCTTGAGCAGCGACGCCAGCTGGTCGATGACGGCTTGCGTGGCGGCCCCGGCCGGGACCATCACCCAGACCGCGCGCGGCCGCTCCAGCTGCTCGACGAGCTCGACCAGGCTGGCCACGTCGGCCTTCTCCGGATTGGTGTCGTATCCGACGACGGTGTGGCCGGCGTTGCGCAGGCGCTCGCGCATGTTGCCGCCCATCTTGCCGAGACCAACGAGACCGATCTGCATGTCAGTGCACTTCCTTCAGTTCACGGTAGGCGGCCACCAGCGCGGCCGTGGACGGGTCGAGGCCGGGCACGTGGGCGCCCTCGGTCAGGGCGGGTTCGACGCGCTTGGCGAGGACCTTGCCGAGCTCGACGCCCCACTGGTCGAAGGAGTCGATGTTCCACACCGCGCCCTGGACGAACACCTTGTGCTCGTACAGGGCGATCAGCTGGCCGAGGACGGAGGGGGTCAGTTCGGTGGCCAGGACGGTCGTGGTCGGGTGGTTGCCGTGGAAGGTGCGGTGCGGCACCTGCTCCTCGGGCACGCCCTCCGAGCGGACCTCGTCGGCGGTCTTGCCGAAGGCGAGGGCCTGGGTCTGGGCGAAGAAGTTGGCCATCAGCAGGTCGTGCTGGGCCTTCAGCTCGTCGCCCAGCTCGGCCACCGGCCGGGCGAAGCCGATGAAGTCCGCCGGGATCAGCTTGGTGCCCTGGTGGATGAGCTGGTAGTAGGCGTGCTGCCCGTTGGTGCCTGGCGTGCCCCACACCACCGGGCCGGTCTGCCACCGGACCGGACGGCCCTGGCGGTCCGTCGACTTGCCGTTGGACTCCATGTCGAGCTGCTGGAGGTACGCGGTGAACTTCGACAGGTAGTGCGAGTACGGCAGCACCGCGTGCGACTGGGCGTCGAAGAAGTTGCCGTACCAGATGCCCAGCAGGCCGAGGAGCAGCGGGGCGTTGGCCTCCGCCTCGGCGTTGCGGAAGTGCTCGTCGACGATGCGGAAGCCGTCGAGCATCTCGCGGAAGCGGTCCGGGCCGATGGCGATCATCAGGGACAGGCCGATCGCCGAGTCGTACGAGTAGCGTCCGCCGACCCAGTCCCAGAACTCGAACATGTTGGCCGTGTCGATGCCGAACCCGGCGACCTTCTCGGCGTTGGTCGACAGGGCGACGAAGTGCTTCGCGACCGCCTTCTCGTCGCCCCCGAGCCCGGCCAGCAGCCAGCTCCGGGCCGAGGTGGCGTTGGTGATGGTCTCGATCGTGGTGAACGTCTTGGACGCCACGATGAAGAGGGTCTCCGCCGGGTCCAGGTCCCGGACCGCCTCGTGGAGGTCGGCGCCGTCCACGTTGGACACGAACCGGAAGGTGAGCGAGCGGTCCGTGAAGGCCCGCAGCGCCTCGTAGGCCATGGCGGGGCCGAGGTCGGAGCCGCCGATGCCGATGTTGACGACGTTGCGGATGCGCTTGCCGGTGTGGCCGGTCCACTCGCCGGAGCGGATCCGGCCGGCGAAGCCGGACATCCTGTCCAGGACGGCGTGGACCTTGGGGACGACGTTCTCGCCGTCGACCTCGATCACCGCGTCGCGGGGGGCGCGCAGCGCGGTGTGCAGCACGGCGCGGTCCTCGGTGATGTTGATGCGCTCGCCGCGGAACATGGCGTCGCGCAGCCCGAACACGTCGGTGGCGGCGGCCAGTTCGCGCAGCAGGGCGAGCGTCTCGTCGTTGACCAGGTTCTTGGAGTAGTCGATGCGCAGGTCGCCGACGCGCACGACGTACCGCTCGGCCCGCCCCGGGTCCTGGGCGAACAGCTCGCGCAGGTCCGGGCGCGCGAACGCGTCCGCACGGTGGTCCTTCAGCGCGGCCCACTCGGGCCGGTCGGTGAGCAGGGGGGTGTCAGACATGGACGGGGGTCTCCTTGCCGGCCTCGCCGCGCAGGGCGATGGCGTACATCTCGTCCGCGTCGAGGCGCCTGAGCTCCTCGGCGATGAGTTCGGAGGTGGGCCGGACCTTCAGCGCGAGGGAACGCGGCGGCTGGTCCGGCAGGGTGAGGGTGGCGAGCGGGCCCTCGGGCCGGTCGATGACGATCTCGCCGTTCGCGGTGCCGAGGCGGACGGCCGTGACGACCGGGCCCTCGGTGACCACCCGGTCGACCCGCACGTCCAGCCGTGCCTCCAGCCAGCGGGCCAGCAGCTCGGCGGCCGGGTTGTCCGGCTCGGCCTCCACGGTCGCCGAGGTCACCGGCACCCGGGCCTGGTCCAGCGCCGCGGCCAGCATGGAGCGCCACAGCGTCAGCCGGGTCCAGGCGAGGTCGGTGTCGCCGGGCGCGTAGGAGCGGACCCGCTTCTCCAGCACCTCCATCGGCCGCTCGACCGCGTACAGGTCGGTGATGCGGCGCTGGGCCAGCGCGCCCAGCGGGTCCTTCGCGGGGTTGTCCGGCGCCTCCACCGGCCACCACACGACGACCGGGGCGTCCGGCAGCAGCAGCGGCAGCACGACCGAGTCGGCGTGCTCGGACACCTCGCCGTACATGCGCAGCACGACCGTCTCGCCGGTGCCGGCCTCCGAGCCCACGCGGACCTCGGCGTCGAGGTGCGAGCGGGTGCGGTCGCGCAGGTTGCGGGCGTGCCGCTTGATGACGACCAGGGTGCGCGAGGGGTGCTCGTGCGAGGCCTCCTCGGCGGCCTTCATCGAGTCGTAGGCGTTCTCCTCGTCCGTGACGATCACCATCGTCAGGACCATGCCCACGGCCGGGGTGCCGACGGCGCGGCGGCCCTGCACCAGCGCCTTGTTGACCTTGCTTGCCGTGGTGTCGGTCAGGTCGATCCTCATGGCCTGCGCCAGCTCCGTCCGTCTCGTGCGAGCATCTCGTCGGCTTCCCGGGGGCCCCAGCCGCCCGAGGCGTACTGCGCGGGCCTGCCGTGCGTGGCCCAGTACTCCTCGATCGGATCGAGGATCCGCCAGGACTCTTCCACCTCCTGGTGGCGGGGGAACAGGTTGGCGTCGCCCAGAAGGACGTCCAGGATCAGCCGTTCGTACGCCTCCGGGCTGGACTCGGTGAAGGACTCGCCGTACGCGAAGTCCATGGACACGTCCCGGATCTCCATCGACGTGCCCGGCACCTTCGAGCCGAACCTCACCGTCATGCCCTCGTCCGGCTGGACGCGGATGACGATCGCGTTCTCGCCCAGCTCCTCCGTCGCGGTGGAGTCGAAGGGGGAGTGCGGCGCCCGCTGGAAGACCACCGCGATCTCGGTGACCCGGCGGCCCAGGCGCTTGCCGGTGCGCAGGTAGAAGGGGACGCCCGCCCAGCGGCGGTTGTCGATCGCCAGCTTGACCGCGGCGTAGGTGTCGGTGGTGGAGGCCGGGTCGATGCCCTCCTCCTCCAGGTACCCGGGGACCTGCGCGCCGCCCTGCCAGCCGCCCGCGTACTGCCCGCGCACGGTGTGCTCGCCGAGGTCGTCGGGCAGCCGCACCGCCTTCAGCACCTTCAGCTTCTCGGTGAGCAGCGACGCCGCGTCGAAGGAGGCGGGCTCCTCCATCGCGGTCAGCGCGAGGAGCTGGAGCAGGTGGTTCTGGATGACGTCGCGGGCGGCGCCGATGCCGTCGTAGTAGCCGGCCCGGCCGCCGATGCCGATGTCCTCGGCCATGGTGATCTGCACGTGGTCGACGTAGGAGCGGTTCCAGATGGGCTCGTACATCTGGTTGGCGAACCGCAGCGCCAGGATGTTCTGGACGGTCTCCTTGCCCAGGTAGTGGTCGATGCGGAAGACCTGCTCCGGATCGAAGACGTCGTGCACGAGCGCGTTCAGCTCGCAGGCGCTGTCCAGGTCGTGCCCGAACGGCTTCTCGATGACCGCGCGGCGCCAGGAGCCCTCCGGGGCGTCGGCCAGCCCGTGCTTCTTGAGCTGCTGGACGACCTTCGGGAAGAACTTCGGCGGCACGGAGAGGTAGAAGGCGTAGTTGCCGCTGGTGCCGCGGGAGGCGTCCAGTTCCTCGACGGCCTTGCGCAGCTGTTCGAACGCCTCGTCGTCGTCGAAGTCGCCGGGGATGAACCGCATGCCCTCGGCGAGCTGCTGCCAGACCTCCTCGCGGAACGGCGTGCGCGCGTGCTCCTTGACGGCGTCGTGCACGACCTCGGCGAAGTCCTGGTTCTCCCAGTCCCGGCGGGCGAAGCCGACCAGCGAGAAGCCCGGTGGCAGCAGACCCCGGTTGGCGAGGTCGTACACGGCCGGCATCAGCTTCTTGCGGGACAGGTCGCCGGTGACGCCGAAGATGACCAGGCCGGAGGGGCCCGCGATGCGCGGGAGGCGGCGGTCCTGCGGATCGCGCAGGGGGTTGCTCCAGTCGAGCGGCGGCACGGGCTCGACGGTGCCCCGGCCCGCCTTCCCGTTCTTCGCCCTCCCGGTGGCGCCGGACGGCCGCGACTTCTTCGCGGACCGGGCGGACCCGCCCGCGGCGGCGGCCTTCGGCGCCCCGGCGGACCCCGATTCCCCGGACTCTCCGGCCACCGGCGGCCCCGCGGCCTCCTGTGCCGTCCTCGCCTCCTTGGCTTCCTTCGTCGCCTTGGTCTCGTGGACCGTCGTAGCGGGAAGCTCCTCGCTCATTCCCCGTCAACTCCCTTGCTGTTGAGGGACTTCGTCACGGCGTCGAGCAGGTCCTGCCAGGCCGCCTCGAACTTGGCCACGCCCTCCTGCTCCAGCTGCTCCACCACCTCGTCGTACGGGATGCCGAGCCGCTCCACGGCCGCGAGGTCGGCCCGGGCCTGGGCGTAACCACCGGTGACCGTGTCGCCCCGGACCTCGCCGTGATCGGCGGCGGCGTCCAGGGTGGCCTCCGGCATCGTGTTCACGGTGCCGGGAGCGACCAGCTCCTCCACGTACAGGGTGTCCCGATATGCGGGGTCCTTCACACCGGTGGAGGCCCACAGGGGGCGCTGGGCGTTGGCCCCGGCGCCGGCGAGGGCGGTGAACCGGTCGCCCGCGAAAACGTTCTCGTACGCCTCGTAGGCCAGTCGCGCGTTGGCCAGCGCAGCCCTGCCCCTCAGGGCGAGGGCCTCGTCCGTGCCCAGCAGCGTCAGCCGCTTGTCGATCTCGCTGTCGACGCGGGAGACGAAGAAGGAGGCCACGGAGTGGATGCCCGACAGGTCGGTCCCGGCGGCCCGCGCCTTCTCCAGACCGGCGAGGTAGGCGTCCATGACCTCGCGGTAGCGCTCCAGCGAGAAGATCAGCGTGACGTTGACGCTGATGCCGGCGCCGACGACCTCGGTGATCGCCGGGAGACCGGCCTTCGTCGCCGGGATCTTGATCATCACGTTGGGGCGGTCGACGAGCCAGGCGAGCTGCCGGGCTTCGGCGATCGTCGCCGTCGTGTCGTGGGCCAGGCGCGGGTCGACCTCGATGGAGACCCGGCCGTCCCGGCCGCCGGTGGCGTCGTGCACCGGGCGCAGCACGTCCGCGGCGGCGCGGACGTCGGCCGTGGTCATCATGCGGACCGCCTCGTCGACGCCCACGCCCCGGGTCGCCAGGTCGGCGAGCTGCTCCTCGTAGCCCTCGCCCGAGCCGATGGCGGCCTGGAAGATCGACGGGTTGGTGGTGACGCCGACGACGTTCTTCGTGCCGATCAGCTCGGCGAGGTTGCCGGACTCGATCCGCCGCCGCGACAGGTCGTCCAGCCAGATGGAGACGCCCGCCTCGGACAGGCGTCGCAGCGCTCCCGCGGTCGCGGTTGCTTCGGTCACAGTGATCATCTTCTCTTTCTGCGGTTCTCTCGGCGTTCGGATCCGGCAGGCTCAGCCGCGGACGGCGGCCAGGGATTCCCGGGCGGCGGCGGTGACGTGCTCGGCGGTGAAGCCGTACTCGGTGAACAGGGTCTTCGCGTCGGCGGAGGCGCCGAAGTGCTCCAGGGAGACGATGCGGCCCGCGTCGCCCACGAAGCGGTACCAGGTCAGGCCGATGCCGGCCTCGACGGCCACCCGGGCCCGCACGGAGGGCGGCAGCACGCTGTCGCGGTACTCGCGCGGCTGCTCCTCGAACCACTCGACGGACGGCATCGACACCACCCGGGTGGGCGTGCCCTCCGCCTCCAGCGCCTCCCGTGCGGCCACGGCGAGCTGCACCTCGGAGCCGGTGGCGATCAGGACGACGTCCGGGGTGCCGGTGGAGGCCTCCCGCAGGACGTAGCCGCCGCGTGCGGCGTCCGGGTTCGGCTCGTACGTCGGCACGCCCTGGCGGGTCAGCGCGAGGCCGTGGGGGGCGGGGGCGGTGGAGTGCCGCTTGAGGATCTCGGCCCAGGCGACGGCGGTCTCGTTGGCGTCCGCAGGGCGGACGACGTTGAGGCCGGGGATGGCGCGCAGGGCGGCCAGGTGCTCGACCGGCTGGTGGGTGGGGCCGTCCTCGCCGAGGCCGATGGAGTCGTGCGTCCACACGTACGTCACCGGGAGCTGCATCAGCGCGGACATCCGCACGGCGTTGCGCATGTAGTCGGAGAAGACCAGGAAGGTGCCGCCGTAGACGCGGGTGTTGCCGTGCAGGGCGATGCCGTTCATCTCCGCGGCCATCGAGAACTCGCGGATGCCGAAGTGCACGGTGCGGCCGTACGGGTCGGCCTCCGCAAGCGGGTTGCCCTCGGGGAGGAAGGAGCTGGTCTTGTCGATCGTGGTGTTGTTCGAGCCGGCCAGGTCGGCGGAGCCGCCCCACAGCTCGGGCAGGACCGGGCCGAGGGCCTGGAGGACCTTGCCGGAGGCGGCGCGGGTCGCGACCGCCTTGCCGGGCTCGAACACCGGCAGCGCGTCCTGCCAGCCCTCGGGCAGGCGGCCCGCGAGGACCCGGTCGAGCAGCCGCGCGCGCTCCGGCTGGGCGCCGCGCCACTTGTCGAGCCGCTTGTCCCAGGCGGCGTGCGCCTCGGCGCCCCGGTCCAGGGCCGCGCGGGTGTGGGCGAGCACGTCGTCGGCGACCTCGAAGGACCGCTCGGGGTCGAAGCCGAGGACACGCTTGGTGGCCGCGACCTCGTCCTCGCCGAGGGCGGAGCCGTGGGACGCCTCGGTGTTCTGCGCGTTCGGCGCCGGCCAGGCGATGATCGTGCGCATGGCGATGATGGAGGGGCGCCCGGTCTCGGCCTTCGCCGCCGTCAGCGCCGCGTGCAGGGCGTGCACGTCGACGTCGCCGTTCCCGGCGGGCTCGACGCGCTGCACATGCCAGCCGTAGGCCTCGTACCTCTTCAGCACGTCCTCGGAGAACGCGGTGGCGGTGTCGCCCTCGATGGAGATGTGGTTGTCGTCGTACAGGAAGACCAGGTTGCCGAGCTTCTGGTGCCCGGCGAGGGACGACGCCTCGGCGGAGACGCCCTCCTGGAGGTCGCCGTCGGAGACGATCGCCCAGATCGTGTGGTCGAAGGGGGACTCGCCCGCGGGGGCCTCGGGGTCGAACAGGCCGCGCTCGTAGCGGGCGGCCATCGCCATGCCCACCGCGTTGGCGACGCCCTGGCCCAGCGGGCCGGTGGTGGTCTCCACGCCCGCGGTGTGCCCGTACTCCGGGTGGCCCGGCGTCTTCGAGCCGTGCGTGCGGAAGGCCTTGAGGTCGTCCAGCTCCAGCTCGTAGCCGGCCAGGTAGAGCTGGGTGTAGAGGGTCAGCGACGTGTGTCCGGGGGACAGGACGAAGCGGTCACGGCCGGTCCATTCCGGGTCGGCGGGGTCGTGCCGCATCACCTTCTGAAAGATCGTGTACGCCGCGGGGGCGAGGGCCATCGCCGTGCCCGGGTGCCCGTTCCCCACCTTCTGCACGGCGTCGGCCGCCAGAATCCGGGCGGTGTCGACGGCACGCCGGTCGAGTTCGGTCCATTCGAAGCTGTCCGTTGTCTGCGTGCTCATCTTCAAGAAATCCTCGATCGGAGCGGAGTATCGGGTCTGACCTGTTCAAACTTAAAAGTCTGACTTTTGGGAGTGAAGGTCACGGTGTGCCAGCCTGTGGTGAAACTGAGACACGCCCCGGCCTCATGGCGCGCGGGTGGCACGGCGCGAGAAGGACATGACGGACGAAATCACCCAACACGGCGACCGCGGTGGCGGCGACGGGATCAGAACGCTCCCCTTCCCGGTCGATCTCAGCCTCCTCGGCGTCGGTATGCAGGTCGCCCCCATGGGCACCGGCCGCACCTGGCACACGCATGCCCCGCTGCACCGCGTGCACCGCATCGACTTCCACGTCGTCATGCTCCTCACCGGCGGACCGGTCCGTCACATGATCGACTTCGCCGAGTACGAGGCGACGGCCGGCGATCTGCTGTGGATCCGTCCCGGCCAGGTCCACCGCTTCTCGCCGGACAGCGAGTACCGCGGAACGGTGCTGACCATGCAGCCCGGCTTCCTGCCCCGCGCCACCGTGGAGGCCACCGGCCTCTACCGCTACGACCTGCCGCCCCTGCTCCACCCCGACGAGGCCCGGCTGGCCGCGCTGACGGCCTCGCTCGACCAGCTGCGACGCGAGTACGAGGACGCCACGACCCTCCCGCTGAGCCTGCACACCGCGGTGCTGCGCCACACGCTGACCGCGTTCCTGCTGCGCCTGGCGCATCTCGCGGCCGGCTCGGCACGGCAGGGGCCCGGGCAGGCGGAGGCGCCCGGGGACACCACCTTCACGCTCTTCCGCGACGCGGTCGAACGGGGCTTCGCCACCAATCACAGCGTCAGCGCCTACGCCGACGCGCTGGGTTACTCCCGCCGCACCCTCGTCCGCGCGGTGCGCGCCGCGACCGGTCAGACACCCAAGGGCTTCATCGACCGGCGGGTGGTGCTGGAGGCCAAGCGGCTCCTCGCGCACACCGACATGCCGATCGGCCGGGTGGGGGCGGCGGTCGGCTTCCCGGACGCGGCGAACTTCTCCAAGTTCTTCCAGCAGCACACGGACCTGACGCCGGCGGCGTTCCGGGCGGAGCTGCGCTGAGACGCGCACGGACCGGAGCCGCGCGGGGCGCGCACGGCACGGAGGGCCCCACGCGCGCGTGGGGCCCTCCGCCCTCCCGTGGGGGGGGCCGGTGTCCGTTCGGTTCAGTGGCCGAAGCCGAACCAGTTCACGTTCACGAAGTCCGCCGGCTGGCCGCTGGTGAACGTCAGGTACACGTCGTGGGTGCCGGTCACGGCGCCGATGTTGGCCGGGACCGTCCGCCACGACTGCCAGCCGCCGGTGCTGCCCACCGCGAAGCTGCCGACCGGGGTGCTGCTCCGGCTGTCCAGGCGCACCTCCACGAGTCCGCTGACGCCCGACGCCGCACCGCTCGCCACCCGGGCGGTGAACTGGGTCGCGGGCACGGAGCCGAAGTTCACGCCCTTGTACTGGGCCCAGTCGCCGTTCGCGAGCGCGCCGAGGTTCTGCCCGCCGCCCGCGTCGGAGGTGGCCTCCGTCATCGTGCCGGACTGGGCGTCGTACGACTCGGCCTGGACGGTGCCGTACGCGTCGCGGTCACCGGTCGGGGGAGGCGTGGTGCCGCCGCCGGACGACAGCACCTGGACGTAGTCCACGAGCATCGGGTGACCGGGCTGCGTGCCCCCGTCGGGGCCGCCGCCGAAGGCGTTCGGGAAGCCGCCGCCCATCGCCACGTTGAGGATGACGTAGTAGCCGTGGTTCGTGGCGTTCGTCCAGGTCGTCGCGTCGACCTGGTTCTGGCGCACCGTGTGGTAGACGCTTCCGTCGACGGAGAAGCGCATTTCCTCGACGCTGCCCGAACGGTCCCACTCCACGCGGTAGGTGTGGAACGCGGCCTGGCACGTGGCCCCGGGGCAGGCCCGGTTGCCGCCGATGCCGCTGGTCTCGTTGCAGGGGCCGCCGGGAGAGGTGCCGCAGTGCAGGGTGGCCCACACGGTGTTCAGGCCCTGCGTGTTCTCCATGATGTCGATCTCGCCGACGCCGGGCCAGTTCCAGTAGTTGCCGCGGTAGGGGCCGCCCAGCATCCAGAACGCCGGCCAGTAGCCCTTCGCCGCGGCCCCCGTGACGTTCGGGACCTGGATGCGGGCCTCCACGCGCAGCGTGCCGCCGGCCGGGGGCCGGAAGTCGGTGCGCCTCGTCTCGACGCGGCCCGACGTCCAGTTGCCGGCGCCGTCGCGCCGCGGGGTGATGCGCAGGTTGCCGTTGCCGTCCAGCGAGACGTTGTCCGTGCTCGACGTCATCGTCTCGATCTCGCCGGTGCCCCAGTTGGCGGGTCCGCCGGGGTACGAGGTGCCGGTCGCGTACTGCCAGTTCGAGGTGTTCACGCCGGAGCCGGCGGGGCCGTCGAAGTCGTCGGCGAAGAGCTGTGTCCAGCCGGACGGGGCCGGGGGAGCGGTGGCGTTCGCGGACGGGCCGGTGACGGCCGTGGCGGCCGCCGCCAGGCCGAGCGTGCCGACGACGGCCACCAGCGCCCGGCGCAGCGGTCGCCGTCGCCGGTGCGGGGAGCCGGAGGTCTCTCTCATGTGGGGGTCGCCTCTCGTGCGGGGGTGGGAAGCGCGGTCGCTCCGGGGGCGCTGGTCGTTTGAGAGCGCTCTCAGAGTGCGGCCAATGTGCTCCCGGCGATGGCCGCCGTCAAGAGGTGAAGCCGAGAAAGTCCTTGGCGGGCAAGGGAGTTCAGTACGTGAAGAGCACGACCGGGCGTCCGGCGTGCCACGGCGCGCCGGGCAGGCGCCGATGTCCTCCGCCCCGGCCCGGGATCAGGTGGTGGACAGGGAGGCCAGGGCGGCGTCCAGGCGGACGGTGGCCTCGTCGGCGACGGACTCGAGGGCGTCGAGGCCGGTCAGGGTGACCATGGTGCCGGGGTCGAGGGCCTGGACGAGCGTGTGGTCGCCCTCGCGGCGGACGACGACGTTGCAGGGCAGGAGCAGGCCGATGGAGCGGTCGGCCTCCAGGGCCCGGTGGGCCAGGGGCGGGGCGCACGCGCCCAGGATCAGGTAGTCCTCCATGTCGTGGTCCAGCTTGGCCTTCAGGGTGGCCTGCACGTCGATCTCGGTGAGGACGCCGAAGCCCTGGTCGGCGAGGGCCCGGCGGACGGCGGCGACGGCGGCGTCGAAGTCGGTGCCGGCCAGGCGGACGGTGCGGTCGTAGGACACGGTGCACTGCTCCTTCGGTACGGAAGGTCCGGATATGTGACACTTCCCCTTCATCATCGCCCTCGGCCTCGCCGGGGCGCTCACCCACCGCGAGGCCGGAGCGCGCGCCGGATCACCGGACACCGGCCGGACCCCCGGTGAGCGACCCGCACGTGCGAGGGGCGTGTCATGATCGGCGGGCAGGCCGGTGCGTGAGGGAAGGTGCGGACGTGAGGCTGACGATTCTGGGCGGCGGCGGTTTCCGGGTGCCGCTCGTGTACGGGGCACTCCTCGCGGACCGCGCCGAGGGACGCGTGACCCACGTCGTCCTGCACGACCTGGACGCCGGCCGGCTCTCGGCGGTGACCCGGGTGCTGGCCGAGCAGGCCGCCGGGGTGCCCGACGCCCCCGGGGTGACCGCCACGACCGACCTCGACGAGGCGCTGCGCGGCGCCGACTTCGTGTTCTCCGCGATCCGCGTCGGCGGCCTCCAGGGCCGCGCGGACGACGAACGGGTCGCCCTCGCCGAGGACGTCCTCGGACAGGAGACGGTCGGCGCGGGCGGCATCGCGTACGGACTGCGCACCGTCCCGGTCGCCGAGGACATCGCCCGCCGCGTGGCCCGGCTGGCGCCCGACGCCTGGGTCATCAACTTCACCAACCCGGCCGGCCTGGTCACCGAGGCCATGTCACGCCACCTCGGGGACCGCGTCATCGGCATCTGCGACTCCCCGGTCGGCCTCGGCCGCCGCATCGCCCGCGTGCTCGGCGCCGACCCGAAGGAGGCCTGGATCGACTACGTGGGCCTCAACCACCTCGGCTGGGTCCGCGGCCTGCGCGTCGCCGGCCGCGACCAGCTCCCGCGCCTGCTCGCCGACCCCGCCCTGCTCGGCTCCTTCGAGGAGGGCCGGCTCTTCGGCGCCGAGTGGCTCCGCTCGCTGGGCGCGATCCCCAACGAGTACCTGCACTACTACTACTTCAACAGGGAAGCCGTACGCGCCTACCAGGCCGCCGAACGGACCCGCGGCGCGTTCCTGCGCGACCAGCAGGCCCGCTTCTACGAGGAGATGCGCCACTCCGGCACCCCCGCCCTCGCCGCCTGGGACCGCACCCGGGCCGAACGCGAGGCCACCTACATGGCGGAGAACCGGGAGGCGGCCGGCGCCGGCGAGCGCGAGGCCGACGACCTGTCCGGCGGCTACGAGAAGGTGGCGCTGGCGCTGATGCGGGCCGTCGCCCGCGACGAGCGCACGGTACTGATCCTCAACGTCCGCAACCGCGGCACCCTGTCGGTCCTCGACTCCGAGGCCGTGATCGAGGTCCCGTGCGTGGTCGACGCGAGCGGCGCGCACCCGGTGGCCGTGGACCCGCTGCCGGGGCACGCCACCGGACTGGTCTGCGCGGTCAAGGCCGTCGAACGGGAGGTGCTGGAGGCGGCCGGGACCGGCTCGCGGGCCACGGCCGTCAAGGCCTTCGCCCTGCACCCGCTGGTCGACTCGGTGAACGTCGCCCGCCGCCTCGTCGACGGCTACACTGACGCCCACCCGGGCCTGGCCTACCTCACATAGCCCGTCGGGGACGGCTCCGGACCCTCTCGCTCTCAGACCGGTCCCCCGGCTCCGGAACGACACCATGGTCCACGGACGGCTCCGGACCCCGCCGGGCCGGGTCCGGCCGACGCCGCCGAGGAAGGAAACCGGTGATCGACGAACTGCTGCCCGACACGGTCGTCACCGTCGAGACCCACGACCCGTACGACGCCGGGCACTCGCCCCTCCTGCCCGAGGAGGAGCCCTTCGTCGCGCGGGCGGTCGACAAACGGCGCCGCGAGTTCACCGTCGTCCGGTCCTGCGCCCGTCGGGCCATGCGCAAGTTCGGCGTCCCGCCGCAGCCCGTCCTGCCCGGGGAACGGGGCGCACCGCGGTGGCCGGACGGGCTGGTGGGCAGCATGACCCACTGCGACGGCTACTGCGCCGCCGCCCTGGCCCGCGCCACCGATCTGGCCTCCCTCGGCATCGACGCCGAACCCGACGGGCCGCTCCTCGACGGTGTGCTGCCCGCCGTGTCCCTGCCGGGCGAGGTGGAGCGGCTGCGCCGCCTCGCCGGGGAACATCCCGGAATCCACTGGGAGCGGCTGCTGTTCAGCGCCAAGGAGTCGGTGTTCAAGGCCTGGTTCCCCCTGACCGGGCAGTGGCTGGACTTCGAGGAGGCCGACATCGAGATCTCCGTGGACCCCGACGACGGCCGCCGCGGCGGACTGCGCGCCGCTCTCCTGGTGCCCGGGCCGTGGGTGGGCGGCCGCCGGCTGACCCACTTCGAGGGTCGGTGGACCGCCCGCCGCGGACTGGTCGCGACGGCCATCCCGGTCCCGAACGCCTGAGCCCCGCCCCCCGGTCGCTGCGGCCCCACGGTCGGTCAGGGGTGCGGAGGGCACCAACTCCCCAGCAACCGGAAGAAGGCGTCCTCATTACCGACCAGGCCCGCGGCCTCGAGCGCCCGCTCCGCCTCGGCGAGCACGGAGGGCGGGACGACGGGCGGCCCCGCCGCGGTGTCGAAGCCCGCCCGGACGGTGTGCAGGAGGCGCAGGTAGGCCTGAACGGCGGTGCGCTCGCGGTCGGTCAGCACGGCGGTGGTCATCGGTCGGCTCTCCCCACAACGACGTCGGCGGTCACGCGCCCCCGCACCGCGGTGGCACTCCCACCAGCTTGCCGCCCACCACTGACAACGCCGCCCCACCGCACCTCAGGACCTGCCCGCGGTCCCCGGGAGGGCCTACGACTCGGGGCGCTTGACGCTCTCCAGGAGCATGTCCAGCCACTCGGCGACCTTGTCGCGGTGCTGGTCCGTGGGCAGTTGGGCGGCCCGCCAGGCGATGCCCCGCACGCCGTGGTCCTGCAGCAGCCGCTCCAGCGGATCGTCGGCCGGGCCCGCCGCCGCCCGCTCGCGGTCGGCGAGTTGCTGCAGCAGCTCCTGCTCGGTGTGCTGCAGGGCCCCCGCGAGCGCCTCGGGGTCCTCGGCGGTCAGGAAGCCGGCGTGCACACGGAAGAAGCGCTGGATGGCGTCGCAGTGCTCCATGGTGGGCCGCCGGTCGCCGTTGATCAGGGCGCCCGCCTGCTGCCGGGACATGCCGGCACCGTCGGCGATCTCCTGCTGGGTGTACTTGCGGCCGTTGGGCTTGAGGCGGGTGCGGCGCAGCAGGTCCAGCCGCTGGACGAACCGCGCCTGCACGTCGGGCTCTCCGGCGGGCCGGCCGCTCAGCAGCGCCCCCACCACGGAGTCGGGGACACCGGAGGCGGCGGAGAGGGCGCCGACGTCGAAGACCTCGGCGTGTGCCACGCCGAGCCGGTCCGCGAGTGCGGTGACGCGGGCGACCACGGCCGGCAGTACGGCCGTCGGCTTGGCACCCGGACCCTCGAAGCCACCGGTCACCGACAGATCTCCTACGTCTCTCACAGCCCTCACAGGCTTCTCACAAGCGGTAGCCGTGAACTTCCCGGAGAGTAGCCTGCCGCTCGAACTCACATCCAGGTCTCGCCACAACTGTGGCCAATTTCAGCCGTCAACAGGCACGAAATGCCACGATAGTTGACACGCCTCGCGTCGGGGCACCAGGATCGGGACGCCGCGAGAAGGCCGCATAGGCAAGAGGGGTGACCTCCCGATGGCATTTCAGGCAGGAGGGCAGCGGCCGGCACCGCGGCCCGTTCCCGCGACCCCCGACGCCCAGGCGTATCTCCAGGACTACGCCACCCTCCTGGAGGCCGTGCCCCATCCCTCGCTCGTCGTCGACCACCGCTGGGACGTCGTCCTCGCCAACGGTGCCTTCCGGACGCTCTTCCGGGGCGCGGGACCGCACCCGACGGCCATGCCGGACGACAACTTCCTCAGGTTCGTCCTCTTCCACCCGGACGCCTCCGCGGTGCTCGCCGACCACGAGTCGAGCTGGTGCCTGCCCATGCTGGCGCAGTTCGCCGCCGCCATGGAGACGTTCGGACACGACGCCGGACTGCAGGCCGTCCGCCGGGACATCGCCCAGGACCCGATCATGGAGGCCGCCTACCGGCAGGGCCTGCCGCACTGGGTGCGCGCCGTCGGCGTGGAGGCCGTCGAGCACGACGGCGCCGTACGGCTCCTGCACCACCCCGATCCGCGCCGGGGCGACACCGAGTGCCGTGTCGTCGTCGAGACGCCGAGGTCGCTGGAGGAACTCGGGTACACCCGGCTGACGCTGGTCCTGCGCGAGACGCGCCGCACCCCGCAGCGGCCCGGCCGGGCCCGGCGCCCCGGCACCCACCTACGGGTGGTCTCCGCGACGGACTGAGCACGTCCGCGCGAGGCCGGCGAGCCCCGGAACAGACCGTCGCGGCACCGTTCCCCCGCTCTGTGATGTGTGACATAGTACTGGCGTGATCGAGTCGCCGACCTGCGATGTCGTAGTGGTCGGGGCCGGAATGGTGGGCGCCGCGTGTGCGTGGTACGCCGCCCGTGCCGGGCTCGACGTGACGGTGGTGGACCGTGGCCCGGTGGCCGGCGGCACCACGGGAGCGGGGGAGGGCAACCTCCTCGTCTCCGACAAGGGCCCCGGACCGGAGCTGGACCTCGCCCTGCTCTCCGGTCGCCTGTGGAGCGCACTGGCCGAGGACCTGGGCCGGGCGGTCGAGTACGAACCCAAGGGCGGTGTCGTCGTCGCCGCCACCGCCGGGGCGCTGACCGGCCTGGAGGCCTTCGCCGCGGGCCAGCGGGCGGCCGGCGTGGAGGCGGTGGTCGTCCCCGCCGACCGGCTGCACGACCTCGAGCCGCACCTCGCCCCCGGTCTCGCGGGCGCCGTGCACTATCCGCAGGACGCCCAGGTCATGCCCGCCCTGGCCGCGGCCCACCTGCTGCGGGCCTCGGGGGCCCGCGTGCACACGGGCCGCACGGTGACCGGCGTGCTGCGCGGCCCCGACGGCGCCGTGCGCGGGGTGCGCACGGACCGGGGCGACCTGCGCGCCCCCGCGGTCGTCAACGCGACCGGCCCCTGGGGCGGCGAGGTGGCGGCCCTGGCCGGGGTGCGCCTGCCGGTCCTGCCCAGGCGCGGCTACGTCCTGGTCACCGAACCGCTGCCGCCCCGGGTGCGGCACAAGGTGTACGCCGCGGACTACGTCGCCGACGTCGCCAGCGACTCGGCGGACCTCCAGACCTCCCCGGTGGTGGAGGGCACCCTCGCGGGCCCCGTCCTCATCGGCGCCAGCCGTGAACGGGTCGGCTTCGACCGGTCGTTGTCGCTCCCGGCGCTGCGGGCACTGGCGGCCGGCGCGACCCGCCTGTTCCCGTTCCTCGCCGGAGTGCGGGCCGTGCGGACGTACGCCGGTTTCCGGCCGTATCTGCCTGACCACCTGCCGGCGATCGGCCCCGACCCGAGGGCTCCCGGTCTCCTGCACGCCTGCGGCCACGAGGGCGCGGGCATCGGCCTGTCCACCGGCACCGGCCACCTGATCGCCCAGCTCCTGAGCGGCGAGCGGCCCTCCCTCGACCTCGCCCCGTTCCGTCCCGACCGCTTCGCCGAGGAGGCCACGTGACGCTTCACCGAGGAGGCGGCAGGGACCCGCTCCGTCTGGTCCGCGCCCGGCCCCGTCCGGCCGGCACGGTCACGGTCGACGGCCGGGAGATCGAGGCCCTGCCCGGGCGGACGGTCGCCGCCGTCCTCTGGGCGGCCGGCATCACCTCCTGGCGCACCACCCGGGGCACGGGCCGGCCCCGCGGGGTGTTCTGCGGCATCGGCGTGTGCTTCGACTGCCTCGTCACGGTCAACGGCCGCCCCAACCAGCGGGCCTGCCTGGTGCCCGCCCGGCCGGGCGACGTGATCCGCACCCAGGAGGGAACCGGGCATGAGGACTGAACTCGCCGTGATCGGCGCCGGACCCGCCGGGCTCGCGGCGGCACTGGCGGCGGCCGCGAGAGGCGTACGGGTCACGGTGCTGGACGCGGCGGCGGGACCGGGCGGCCAGTTCTACCGCCAGCCCGCCCCCGAACTGGGTGCCCGGCGCCCCCGGGCCCTGCACCACGGGTGGCGCACCTGGGAACGGCTGCGCGACGGACTCGCCGCGAGCGGCGTACGGGTCCTGACGGGACACCAGGTGTGGTGCGTCGAGCGGCACTCCGGCGCCTTCACCGTCCACGCGCTGCGCGGGCCCGGCGAGGACGAGCCGGTCGCCGTGCCCGCCGACGCCGTACTGCTCGCCACCGGCGGACACGAGTACGTCCTGCCCTTCCCCGGCTGGACCCTGCCCGGCGTCCTGACGGCCGGGGGCGCCCAGGCGATGCTCAAGGGCGCCCTCGTGGTGCCGGGCCGGACCGCCGTCGTCGCGGGCACCGGGCCACTGCTGCTGCCCGTGGCGACCGGACTCGCGGCGGCCGGCGTGCGGGTTGCGGCACTCGTCGAGTCCGCCGGCCCGGGGCACGCCGCCCGCCACGCCCGCGCCCTGGCCGGCAAACTCCCCGAGGCCGCCGGGTACGCCGCCCGGCTGCTGCGCCACCGGATCCATGCGCTCACCCGGCACACCGTCGTCCGCGCGCACGGCGACGACCGGCTGACCGGCGTCACCGTCGCCGCCCTCGACGCCGACGGGCACACCCGGCCCGGCACCGAGCGGCACCTCCCCTGCGACACCCTCGCCGTCGGCCACGGAATGCTCCCGCACACCGACCTCGCCGACGCCCTCGGCTGCCGCCTGGACGGAACGACGGTGGCCGTCGACACCGAGCAGCGCACCAGTGCGCCGGGGGTGTGGGCGGCCGGGGAGGCCACCGGCATCGGCGGCGCGGGTCTCGCGCTCGCCGAGGGACACATCGCCGGCCGCTCGGCCGCCGCCCGGCTGCGGGGCACCGAGCCCGACCTGGCGGCCTGGGCGCCGGCCGCCAGGGCGCGCGAGGCGCTGCGGGGGTCCGCCGACGCCCTCGCCGCCGCCTTCGCCCCGCCCGCCCGCTGGACCGACCGCGTCACCGACGACACCGTCGTCTGCCGCTGCGAGGAGGTCACGGCCGGCGCCGTCCGCGAGGCCGTCGGCGGACTCGGCGCGGGCGACGTCCGCACCGTGAAACTGCTGACCCGGGCCGGGATGGGCTGGTGCCAGGGGCGGATGTGCGCCCCCGCCGTCGCCGGTCTCGCCGGCTGCGGACCGGCCCCGTCCCGGCGGCCGTTCGCCCACCCCGTGCCCCTCGGCGTCCTCGCCCAGCCACAGCAGACACCCCCGGAGGAAGGACACCCATGACCGACCACCGTCCCTGGCGCGGCATCCTCGTCGCCACCGCGCTCCCGCTCACCGACGACCTGCGCGTGGACTACGACGCCTACGCCGAGCACTGCTCCTGGCTGGTCGCGAACGGCTGCGACGGCGTCGTCCCCAACGGCTCCCTCGGCGAATACCAGGTGCTCACCCCCGAGGAGCGCACCCGGGTGGTCGAGACCGCCGTCGCCGCGATCGGCGGGGAGCGCGTCATGCCGGGAGTCGCCGCCTACGGGTCCGCCGAGGCCCGCCGCTGGGCCGAACAGGCCGGGGAGGCGGGCTGCGGCGCCGTCATGCTCCTGCCGCCCAACGCCTACCGCGCCGACGAACGGTCCGTGCTCGCCCACTACGCCGAGGTGGCGCGGGCCGGCCTGCCCGTCGTCGCCTACAACAATCCCATCGACACCAAGGTCGACCTGGTGCCCGAGCTGCTCGCGCGGCTGCACGGCGAGGGACACGTCCAAGCCGTCAAGGAGTTCTCCGGCGACGTCCGACGCGCCTACCGCATCGCCGAACTCGCCCCCGGACTCGACCTGCTGACCGGCGCCGACGACGTCCTGCTGGAGCTGGCGGTCGCGGGTGCCAAGGGCTGGGTCGCCGGCTACCCCAACGCCCTGCCCGCCTCCTGCGCCGAGCTCTACCGGGCCGCGACGGCCGGCGACCTGACCACCGCACGGGACCTGTACCGGCAGCTGCACCCGCTGCTGCGCTGGGACTCGCGGGTCGAGTTCGTCCAGGCCATCAAGCTGTCCATGGACGTCGCGGGCCGCCACGGCGGCGCCTGCCGCCCGCCCCGCGTGCCGCTGCTCCCCGAGCAGGAGGCCGCCGTCCGCGCCGCCACCGAGAAGGCCCTCGCGGCCGGACTGGCCTAGGGGAAGCGGCCATGCGCAGCAGACTCGTCCTGCACGCCGTCGACTCGCACACCGAGGGCATGCCCACCCGCGTCGTCACCGGCGGGATCGGCACCATCCCCGGCGCGACCATGAACCACCGGCGGCTCTACTTCCGCGAACACCGCGACGACGTCAAGCGACTGCTGATGAACGAGCCGCGCGGGCACTCCGCCATGAGCGGCGCGATCCTCCAGCCGCCCACCCGGCCCGACTGCGACTGGGGCGTCGTCTACATCGAGGTCTCCGGCTACCTGCCGATGTGCGGCCACGGCACCATCGGCGTCGCGACCGTCCTCGTGGAGACCGGCATGGTCGAGGTGACCGAACCCGTCACCACCGTCCGCCTCGACACCCCCGCCGGACCCGTCGTGGCGGAGGTGGCCGTGGAGGGCGGTGCGGCGAAGGCCGTGACCCTGCGGAACGTGCCGTCCTTCGCCGTCGCCCTCGACCGCGAGGCGACCCTGCCCGACGGCCGGACGGTGACGTACGACCTCGCCTACGGCGGCAACTTCTACGCCATCCTGCCGCTGGAGCGGCTCGGACTGCCCTTCGACCGCGCCCGCAAGGACGACATCCTCGCCGCCGGGCTGGCGCTCATGGAAGCCGTCAACGCCGAGGGGGAGCCGGTCCACCCCGCGGACCCGTCCATCCGCGGCTGCCACCACGTCCAGGTGACCGCGCCCGGGTCCACCGCCCGCCACTCACGGCACGCCATGGTGATCCGCCCCGGCTGGTTCGACCGCTCGCCCTGCGGCACCGGCACCAGCGCCCGCATGGCCCAGCTGCACGCCCGCGGCGAACTCCCCCTGGACACCGAGTTCGTGAACGAGTCCTTCATCGGCACCCGGTTCACCGGCCGGCTGGTCGGCGCGACCGAGGTCGCCGGGCACCCCGCCGTCCTGCCCACCTTCACCGGCCGCGCCTGGATCACCGGCACCGCCCAGTACCTGCTGGACCCGGAGGACCCCTTCCCGGCAGGCTTCGTCCTGTGAACGCCGTCAGCACGGGCACCGGCCCGTCCCTGCCCCACCTGGGCGGCCGCAGGCCCAGCCACCGGGAGCGGGTCGCGGACGCGCTGCGGGCCGCGCTGATCGCCGGTGAACTGCGGCCCGGCGAGGTTCACTCGGCGCCCGGCCTCGCCGCCCGTTTCGGCGTCTCCGCCACGCCGGTGCGCGAGGCGCTGCTCGACCTCGCCAAGGAGGGGCTGGTCGACACCGTGCCCAACAAGGGGTTCCGGGTCACCGCCGTCTCCGACCGGCAGCTCGACGAGTACACCCACATCCGGTCGCTCATCGAGATCCCGACCACGGCCGCGCTGGCCGGCACCGCCGACCCGGTCGCCCTCGAGGCGCTCCGCCCGGTCGCCGAGGAGATCGTCGCCGCCGCGGCGGACGGCGACCTCATCGCCTACGTCGAGGCGGACCTGCGCTTCCACCTGGGCCTGCTCGCCCTCGCGGGCAACGGGCACCTGGTGGAGGTCGTACGGGACCTGCGCCGGCGCTCCCGGCTGTACGGGCTGACGGCACTGGCGGAGCAGGGGCGCCTGGAGGCGTCCGCCCGCGAGCACCTGGAGATTCTCGACGCGCTGGCCGCCCGGGACGAGCGGGCCGTGCGGGAGGTGATGGGCCGGCACCTCGGCCACGTCCGGGGCCTGTGGGCGGGCGGATGACACCTTTACGCAAGTAGCTTGCATATCTTGCGCTACTCTTGCGCTCATGACGCGACGACTTGCCGAGGTGGCCAAGAAGGTAGGGGTCAGCGAGGCCACGGTCAGCCGGGTGCTGAACAACAAGCCCGGGGTCTCCGAGGCCACCCGGCAGGCGGTCCTCTCCGCCCTGGACGTGCTCGGCTACGAGCGGCCCACCCAACTTCGAGGCGAGCGCGCCCGGTTGGTGGGACTGGTCCTCCCCGAGCTGCAGAACCCGATCTTCCCGGCGTTCGCCGAGGTCATCGGCGGGGCCCTGGCCCAGCTCGGCCTCACCCCGGTTCTGTGCACGCAGACCAAGGGCGGGGTCTCGGAGGCCGACTACGTCGACCTGCTGCTCCAGCAGCAGGTCTCGGGCGTGGTGTTCGCCGGTGGGCTGTACGCGCAGGCCGACGCGCCCCACGACCACTACGAGCGCCTCGCCGAGCGCAACATCCCGGTCGTCCTGGTCAACGCCGGCATCGAGCACCTGGGCTTCCCCGGCGTCTCCTGCGACGACGCGGTGGCCGTGGAGCAGGCCTGGCGGCACCTCGTCTCGCTCGGCCACGAGCGGATCGGCCTGGTGCTCGGCCCCGGCGACCACATGCCCTCGGGCCGCAAACTGGCCGCCGCCCGGTCCATCGGGGAGGTGCCGGACGAGTACGTGGCACGCGCCATGTTCTCCATCGAGGGCGGTCACGCGGCGGCCGCCCGGCTCATCGACCGGGGCGTCACCGGCTTCATCTGCGCCAGCGACCCGCTGGCCCTCGGCGTCGTACGGGCCGCCCGCCGCAAGGGCCTCGACGTGCCGTCGCGGATCTCCGTCGTGGGCTACGACGACTCCGCCCTGATGAACTGCACCGAGCCGCCCCTCACCACCGTCCGCCAGCCCATCGAGGCCATGGGCCGGGCCGTCGTGGAGCTGCTGAACGCGCAGATCAGCGGCGGCTCGGTGGCCGCCGAGGAGCTGTTGTTCGAGCCCGAGCTGGTGGTGCGGGGCTCGACCGCGCAAGCGCCTCGCTGACCACCGGCCGGCCACCCGTCCCGCCGTCCCCGGCGGGCGCCGCCCGGAGCACACCGGGGACTGTCGGTGGCCGCCCCTAGGCTGTGCGCATCGTCACGGTGAGGCGTCCCGAGCAGGGCGCCGGACGCGCCGTGCCGTTTTCCGGATGCGCGAGGGGCGGGGCAGGCATGGGCTGGCTGGCGGTGGGCGACACCTACGAAGTCGCACTGGCACAGGGGCGGGTGGTGGCCCGGCCGGCGTCCGGGAGGTCCCGGGGCGAACCGTTGGACGGCCTGCCGGCGGAGATACGGGACCACCCCGAGGTGAGCGGGCTCGAGCGGTTCGCCGAGTGGCTGGACCGGCACGCGGCCGAGTGCGCGGCACAGGTCACCCACTGGATGGTGTCCTCGCTGCCGGTGCCGGCCGCCCTGCTGGCCCGGGTCTGGCCCGACGAGGCCTGGCAGGCGGCGCTGCGCGACATCGTCGTCGTCGGTGAGGCCCCCGGTGACGCCGGCTTCCTGCGGGACGTGGACGACACGGGCCGGCTCCGGGCGGTGACCCCCGACGGCGGGACCCTCCGGCTGACGCCCCGGACGGTGACCATGCCGCACCCCGTGCTCCTCCCGGGCCTGGCGGACCTGCGGACGTTCGCGGCCGGGTCGGGCGTGACCCAGGGCATCGACCAGCTCCACCGCGCCACCTGGCACAAGCCCGACGGGCTCGACACCGGTGCCGTCGCGGTCACCGAGTTCGCCGGCGCCGAGTACCCCTCCTGGTTCCGCCTCTCGGCCCGCGCCACGTCGCTGGGGTACCAGGTCTCCGGCATGAGCGCCCTCGACCGGATCCGGGACGCCGGGCGGATCCTCGTCGCCTCGGTGGGCATCGGCGACCCCTACACCGAGGAGAGGGCCTGGACCGGCGCTCTGACCTGGCGGGACGAGGACGGGCACCGCCCCGTCCCCCTGGCCGAGGTCGGCCCCGTGGCCTGGTCCGAGGGCATGCGCATGGCCGCGGCCCTGCACGCGGGCGGCACGGTGACCGCGGACGGCGGCGCATGAACGACACGACGGCACGGACACCCACGGAAGGCACCCGCTTCATGGACGACGCGACGACACCGGGCGGGGCGACGGCGCGGACGGAGGAACTGCTGCGCGCCGGTGCCGTACTGCCGCCGGGCGCCACCGGGGCCGGCGACCGGGCCGTGCCCGTGGTCGCCCAGGCCTACCGGCGTCCCGGCCTCGACGGCCGGGTCGTCGTCCGCCTCACCACCGCCGACCAGGACGTGGAACCGGGCACCGGATTCCTCGGCCTGGAGCCCGAGGGCGAGCCGGTGGAGGTCGGCCTCGGGCGGCCCCGGGCCCTGGGCTTCCCCGAATGGATCCTGGTCCGTCATCCCGCGGACGGCCAGGCGGCCATGGCCGTCGCCGACGAGATGAACAAGGTGACGCGGACGGTGAGATCACGGCCGAAGAAGGCCCGCGCCACCTACGAGTCCATCGGGCAACGGCTCGCCGGATCCGTACCCCACTTCCTGCCGACCTTCTACGAGCAGGCCGGCCGGGTCTTCCTGGCCGCCGGCCAGAAGGCCTACGCGGCCCAGATGTTCGTCAACGCGCGCAAGGCCGAGACGGCGCACGCGCTGCCCTTCGACGAGGCACGCGTGGACGCCGTGTTCCTCGAGTTCGCCCTGGCCGACGCCGTGCCGACGAAGGTCCTCTCCAGCTACGCCAAGGGGCTGTCGGCCCGGGTGCCGGCCGCCACCGCGCTGCGGCACCTGCGCGGGCTCTTCGTCCGGCTCGCGGCCCACGGTGTGCCGCCGTCGAGCCCGGGCGCGACCGACCTGCGCCGGCTGGCGAAGGCCGTCGCGGGCAGGAACGCGCCGGCCGAGGAGATGGCCCACCTGCGCGAGATGCTGCCGCTGCCCGGCACGGCCAAGGCGCCGCCCGGCTGGTGGAAGGCCCACCGCGCGGCCCTGCTGGAACTGGCCCGGCGCGAGCCCGCCGTCCGCGGCACCCTGCTGGGGCTGCTGCCCACGGACTGGGAGCACGGAGAGCTGGCCCAGTGGCTGGACCTGCTGGAGAAGACCGGCGCCACCGCCGGACTGTGCGACGCCGGCCTGCCCGCCGAGGAGCGTTCCCCCGACGGCACGGCCGGCTGGACACGCCGGTTCCTCGACCTGTGCGGCACCGGCGGCCGGCACTCCGCGCCGGCGGAGCTGGCCCCGCTCGTCGACCGCATGGCCGGCACCCTCCGCTCCGAACTCCGCGCCGAGGGCGGCGCGTTGCCGCCTCCGCTCGGCGACGTCGACCTCCTCGACCAGCTCCTGGCCCTGCGCGTCCCGGTCGCGGACCCCGGGGACCGGAGCCGCCTCGACCTGGAGGGCTGGGCGGCCCGCGACGAGCGGCGGGACCTCCTCGCCCTGGAGGCCGACGCCCGTTTCCACGCCGCCTTCCGCCGCGGCTGCCCCACCTACGAGCGCGAGGGCATCGACAAACGCATCGTCACCACCCTCGCCGAGTCGCCCGGCGGACGGCCGATGCTCGCCGCCTGGGTGGCCGACGTCGCCCGGATGTACCTCACCGCGCGGCTGGGCGAGTTCACCCGCCACTCCGGGCCGTTCGAGACACTGAAGTGGCTGCCGGGCGAGGTCCTGGCGACCGCCGCGAAGGCGGTGCGCGACGCCCTGGGCACCGGCATGGCGCCGGCGCTCGCCCGCGCCCTGCGCACCGGGATCCTCGACGAGCTGGGCTGGCCCGCCTGGGAGGAGGCGGTCGGCTCGCCCGAGTCCCCGGCGGAAGCGCGCAGGACGGTCGTGGGGGAGGCCTGGCCGCACCTGATCGTCCTCGACCGCACGCACGCCTCGGTGATCGGCGCGGAGGGCACGGTGCTCCGCCACGAGCTGCGCCTCCCGGACGCGGGGGACCGATGGCGTCCCGACGTCCGGTACGTGGACGGCGGCCTGCTTCTCCCCTGGTACTCGTACGCCACCTCCAGCTCACACGGCTACTGGCACGACACCGACTCCCCGGTACCGGTCGAGGGAGACGTCCGCTACACCTACACCTGCCAGGCGGACGGCACCGGCGGGACGAACGGCATGCCGCCCGCCTCCCTGCCCCTGCCCGGCGGAGGCCGGACCACCGGCCACGGCGTGCTGCGGCGCGGGGACACCACCGGCATACCCGAGCGGCGGCCGGTGATCAGCGACGGCACCTCGTACTGGGTGTGGAACAGGGACTGGGCCGACGACACGAACAGCGTCTGGCACGCGTACGACCCGGCCGGCGACACCGTCGGGGAGCCCGGTGTGCCGGACTGGTTCGCCGAGGGCCTGCGCACCGCGCCGGAGGGAAGCGCCCTCGGCCCCGCCTGGCTGCTGCCCGCCCCCTCCGCCGAGCCGGGCCCGGTGGGCGTCCCGGTGGACGGGCTGATCGGCTGGCGTGTGATCACGCTGCCCGACGGTTCGCGGCGGGGGGAGGACCTGGCCGGACGCTCGGTCGCGCTGCCGTCCGGCGTGGGGGCGAACCCGGAGCACGCGCTGGTGTTCCCCGGCGGCGACCGGCCCCTCGCCGTGGTGCGGTGGTCGGCAAGCGACATCCGGCTGCTCGACCCCGAGGGCCGGGTGGTCGCCGAGGTCACGGGCGGCCACACGGCCGGCCCCTTCAGCGCGGGCACCGCCCTGCTGCCGCCCCTGCGGTACTGGCCCCTGCTCCGGCCCCGCGACCCGCGGGGGTCCGCGGCGCTTCGCGCGGTCGGCGAGGACACCGCGGCGGCCCTGCTGGCGGCGGCCGCGGCGGAGCCGCCCGGGGACGGGACGGACGCCCCGGACGTGCTGCCGGACCGGGTGCGCACCCTGCTGCCGCAGGTGGGCCACGAGGCCCTGCGCGCGGGCATCGCCGGGGTGGCGCGGTTCGCCGCGGACCAGCAGCGCGTCCTCGACGCGGCGCTCGCCCGGCTGGACTCGGCGGTCCAGGGAGAGACCCCGGAGGAACCACCGCCCGCGCTCGGCGACCGCCTCCTCGCGTCGGCGCTGAACGGCACCGGCCTCACCGAACGCGACCGGCGCTGGTACTACGACTCCCACCACCACCTCTTCGAACTGCCGCGGCTGCTCGCCCGGTCGACGCGCGGCGAGGCGGAGCCGGCCCCCGCGGGCCGCGTGCACGTGTCCCTGGACAAGCAGGGACCGCTGGAGCACCTGAACGCCCGGGCCCTGCCCGAACTGCCCGCCGTACTGGCCCTGCGGGCCGCGTCGGAGGCCACCGTCGAGGAGCATCGCCAGGCGCTCGACGCCTACCTGGCGGAACTGGACGCACAGGGACTCACGGAACCGGATCCCGCCCACTGGCGCCGGGTCCGGCTGGCACTGGACCACGCGCTGTTCACCGGGCCCGACGCCGTGCGGGGGTACACGAGGGCGACCGTGCTCGACCTGGGCGGTGGCGCGTTCCTCCTCTTCCCCGCCGACTGGTACAGGGTGGTCCCCGAGTACGGCCGGGCCGAGGGAAGGCACTACGGCGCCGTGTTCCACGACCCGTCCGGCCGCTTCGAGGTCCCCGACCCCTACACCCTGGTGTCCGCGGAGCCGTTCGTACCGGAACGGACCCGGCCACCGGGCTGGGCCGCGGCCTTCCGGGCCGAACTGGCCGAGCGCGGACCGGCGCCCTGGCACCCCGGGCCCGCCGAGGAGTTCGCCCGGCTCACCGGCGTCACCCCGACCACCGCCCGGCTCGTGCTGGCCGGCATGCCGCAGATCGACGACAAGCGCACGCCCGTGCCCTCACGGACACTGAAGACCCTCGGCGTGAAGTCGGCCGACGCCCGCGTGGCCAAGGACGAACTCAGGTCCCTCGACATGGACGCCCTGCGGGCCGTCGTGGCGGCCCTGCTGCCCACCGAACCGTCCCGGCTCTGGACGCACGGCCCCGACGCCGCCCGCGCGGCCTCGGTCTGGAACGAGCGGCTCGGCCGGCGCACACCCCTCCCCGAGGAGGTGCTCCACGACGCGGTCCGCACCGTCGAGCCCGTCGGCCGGGCACCGGCCGACACCCTGCGGGGCTTCGCCGACCTGGCCACCGAGCCCCGGCTGACCCGGGATCTGACCTGGACCTTCGGCCGGTACCGGGTCGAGCCGGAGGGGACGGCGCCCGGCTTCGACGGCGGCACTCTCAAGGGCGCGGTCGCCCTGGCCGCATGGCTCGCCCACCGCCTCCCTTCCGGGGACCCGCTCAGGGCCGCGCTGCCCGGCGTCCTGACGGCGCTGCGCGACCGGCTGGCCCACCCCGGTCTGCTGCTCGGTCTCGAGCGGAAGGCCGACTGGGAGGCCTTCCGGCGGGACGCCGGAGACCCCGAGGAGACCGGCGACGGTTTCGTGCGCCACGGAGCCGTCCTGTTCGGCACCGAGGGACCCGAGATCGTCCCCCCCGTCCGGCCGGCACTGCTGGACGCCACGGGCGACGACCCCCACCTGACGGCCCTGTCGGCCGGCGCCCGGCCGAACGCCCAGGAGACGGCCCTGCGCCTGGTCCACGACCCGCGCTTCGCCGAGCTCCTCGCCGAGGCCGACCCGGCGGCGGGCGGGCGCGACGCCGACGGCCGTTGGTGGCCGCAGGACCCCGCCCGCTCCGTGCCTGACCTGGTCGGCGAGGTGGCCGGCCGGCACGGCATCGGAGCGGACGCCGCGGTCCTCTACCTGATGCTGCTCGCCCTTCCCGACCCCACCGACCGCAACACCGCGCGCTGGACCGGCTGGGGCGGGCAGCGCGGGGGAACCGCCCGGCTCCGTGCCGCCCGCACGGAACTCGCGGCCACCGGCCTCGTGGTGGAGGGCAGCCGGCCCAAGGCGGGACGCTCGCTGTTCCTGCCCGGCGGGTGGGTCCGGCTCGCCAACCCGCACCTCCCGCTGGAGCGGTGGAAACTGCCGCTGTACGGCCTGCTCGACGGCGAGACGCCCGTCCTGGGCGTGGTCGTGCCCTTCCGGCCCGTCGCCGCCGTCTACCGCGAGGCCTGGCAGCGCGTCCGGGACGGGGACGCCCCGCGGCTGGAGGAACCGGAGGTGCCGCGCACCCGCGGGCGCCGCCGCTGAGTCCCGGCGCGGCGGGGGCCGGCCGTCCCCGTCACCGCAGCGGGGGCGGCCGCGGCGCCGGCGGGATTCGAACCCGCGGACAGGTGGGGGCAGGCCCGCCCCGCCCCGTCAGTCGGCGTGGACGGGGCCTCGTCCACGCCGATCGCGATGGGCCGCTCTGCCACGGCGCCGCAACCTGCGGAACCACGCGCGGCTCCGCTGCGGCCAGCGTAGGGACCCCACCCCGTACGGGCGAGCCGTTTGCCGTGCCCGTCGCCGTGCCGGCCCCGTGCGCGCCGACGCCGGCGGCCGCGGCAATACCGGCGGCCGTGCGCAGGCCGGCCGTGACCGCGGCCGTCCGGCCCCACGCACCCCACGTACCGGCGACTTTCACATCGGCGCCACCGGACCCTTCCCCGACGTTTCCCGGTCCTGGAACACTCCTTGCGCGCGCACTCCGTCACCGGCCCGGCACGGTCCGGCACGGCCCCCACCCCTCAGGCGAGAGGCACCCCACCCCATGCCCGATCCGAATCGGCGCCGTTTCCTCCAACTCGCGGGCGCCACGTCGGCGTTCGGCGCGCTGTCCGCGAGCATCGAGCGGGCCGCCGCGCTCCCGGCGAACCACCGCTCGGGAAGCATCGAGGACGTCGAGCACATCGTGGTCCTGATGCAGGAGAACCGTTCCTTCGACCACTACTTCGGTACGTTGCGGGGCGTCCGCGGCTTCGGCGACCCGCACCCGGTGACGCTGGACACCGGCAGGTCGGTGTGGCACCAGACCAAGGCCGACGGCACCGAGGTGCTGCCCTTCCACCCCGAGGCCGACGACCTCGGAATGCAGTTCCTCGAAGGCCTGCCGCACGGCTGGCCGGACGGACAGGCCGCCTACCACAACGGCAAGTACGACCGCTGGCTGCCTGCCAAGGGCACCACGACCATGGCGTATCTGACCCGCGAGGACATCCCCTTCCACTACGCGCTCGCCGACACCTTCACCGTCTGCGACGCCTACCACTGCTCCTTCATCGGCTCCACCGATCCCAACCGCTACTACCTGTGGTCGGGCCACACCGGCAACGACGGCACGGGCGGCGGTCCGGTCCTCGGCAACGACGAACGCGGCTACGACTGGACGACGTACCCCGAGCGGCTCGAGGCGGCCGGGATCTCCTGGAAGATCTACCAGGACATCGGCGACGGACTGGACGCGGCCGGCTCCTGGGGCTGGATCGGCGACGCCTACCGCGGCAACTACGGTGACAACTCCCTGCTGTACTTCAACGCGTACCGCGACGCCCGGCCCGGCGACCCGCTGTACGACAAGGCCCGCACCGGCACCGACGCCAGGCGGGGCGAGGGCTACTTCGACCGGCTCCGTGCCGACGTCAAGGCCGGGAAGCTGCCGCAGATCTCCTGGATCGCCGCCCCCGAGGCCTTCTCCGAACACTCCAACTGGCCCTCGAACTACGGCGCCTGGTACATCTCCCAGGTCCTGGACGCGCTCACCTCCAATCCGGCGGTGTGGGCGAGGACCGCCCTGTTCGTCACCTACGACGAGAACGACGGCTTCTTCGACCACGTGGTGCCTCCGCTGCCGCCCAAGTCCGCCGCGCAGGGCCTGTCCACCGTCGACGTGTCCCTCGACGTCTTCAAGGGCAGCGCCACGCACACCGAGGGCTTCTACGGGCTCGGACCGCGCGTGCCCATGCTGGTCGTCTCGCCGTGGAGCAAGGGCGGCTACGTCTGCTCCGAGACCTTCGACCACACCTCGGTCATCCGGTTCATGGAGCGCCGCTTCGGGGTGCGCGAACCCCAGATCTCCCCGTGGCGGCGCGCCGTCTGCGGAGACCTGACCTCCGCCTTCGACTTCTCCCGCCCGGACACCCGGCCCGCCCGGCTGCCGGACACCGACGCCTACGAGCCGCCGGACCGCGAACGCCACCCGGACTACCGTCCGGCACCCCCGGCCGACCCGGACATGCCCCGCCAGGAGCGCGGCCCGCGCCCCGCGCGCCCGCTGCGCTACGACCCGTACGCGGACGGCGCCGTGGATCCGGCGGCCGGGAGGTTCACGCTCACCTTCGCCTCCGGAGCCCGGGCGGGCGCCGCCTTCCTCGTCACCTCCGGCAACCGCGGCGACGGTCCGTGGACGTACACCACCGAGGCCGGCAGGAGCATCGCGGACACCTGGAACTCGGCGTACTCGGACGGGGCGTACGACCTGACCGTGCACGGCCCCAACGGCTTCCTGCGCGCCTTCCGGGGCGGCAACGGGGCCGCCGGACCCGAGGTCACCGCCCGGCACACCGGCGACGACGTCCGGCTGACCTTCACCAACGCCGGGTCCGGCACGGTCCGCCTCAGGGTCGCGGACGGCTACGGCGGCCCGGGCAGGACGGTCACCGTGCGCCCCGGCGCCACCGTGCGGCAGACCGTCGGCCTGGCGAGGAGCCGGCGCTGGTACGACCTGACCGTCACCGCCGAGGGCGACCCGGCCTTCCTGCGGCGCTTCGCCGGGCACGTCGAGAACGGGCGGCCGGGCGTGAGCGACCCGGCGATCGCCACGGTGTAGGCGTCACAGCCGAGTCAGGTGCCCCGGCCTCGGCTGCCGGGGCACCAGCACCGGCTCCGCCTCCGCCGCCACCCCGTCCGGCTCCGGCACCGGCATCCGCCCCGGCACGGCGGCGGTCGCCGGACGCCGGTCCTCGGGCGGCGGCGGCGTGGCCCGGCTGAGCTGGACCACGCCCCAGGCGGCCAGCGCCGCACCGGTCAGCGCGAGCAGCACCCCGGTCGGGCCGCCGCGCAGCCGCTCACCGAGCAACGCCACCCCGATCACCGCGGCGGCCACCGGGTTGGCCAGCGTCACCACCGCGAGCGGGGCGCCCAGGCCACCCCGGTAGGCCGTCTGGGCCAGCAGCAGCCCGCCCGCCGCGAAGCCCGCCACCAGCACCGCCACCCCGATCACCTGGACGCTGAGCAGGGGGCCCGAGCGGTCCGTGACAGCGACCGTGACCGTCTGGGTGAGCGCCGACGCGACCCCCGAGGCGACGCCGGACGCCGTCGCGTGCCGCAGGCCCGGCCGGGCACCGGGCCGCGACAGCAGGCCGATCAGCGCCGCCGTCGCACCGGAGACCGTCAGCGCCTCCGGCACGCTCAGCACGTCGTCGGGCGCGGGACCGGACGCCGTCAGCAGCAGCGCTCCCAGGCCGAGCAGCGTCAGTCCGGTGCCCCGCCACTCGACCGCGCTCACCCGGCGGCCCGCCAGCCGCGCCCCCAGCGGCACCGCCGCGACCAGGGTGAGCGCGCCGAGCGGCTGGACCACGGTGAGCGGGCCGTACTTGAGGGCCACGACGTGCAGCAGGGCGGCCGACGCGTTGAGCGCCACCGACCCCCACCAGGCGCCGCTGCTCAGCATGCGCAGCGCGCCGGACCCGGTGCTGCGTGCGGCCAGCCGCTCCTGGGCCACGGCCGCGGCGGCGTAGGCGACGGCGGAGACCAGGGACAGCAGGACGGCGATCAGCGCGGCGCTCACCGGCCCGCCCCCGCCAGTTCGTGCCGCTCCGTCCCGCACCGCCCGGTGCCGTGCCGCTCCGCCGGACGACGCCGCGGCACCGGCAGGCGGAGCGGGAGGGAGCGGCGGGCGCGGACCGTCCCGTGCGAGGGGCGGACGAGCGCGAGGACGACACCGAGCAGGGCGGCCGCCGCGATCACGTCGAGCCAGTAGTGGTTGGCGGTGCCCACGATCACCAGGAGCGTCACCAGCGGATGCAGCAGCCACAGCCACCGCCCGCGCGACCGGGTGGCGACGATCAGGCCGACCGCCAGCATCAGCGCCCACCCGAAGTGCAGCGAGGGCATCGCCGCGAACTGGTTCGACAACTGGTCGGTGCGCGGCGGACCGTACACCGAGGGCCCGAACACCCGGGCCGTGTCGATCAGGCCGGCCGCGCCCAGCATGCGCGGCGGGGCCAGCGGAAAGGCCAGGTGCAGCACCAGCGCGGCGCCGGTCACCGCCGTCAGCACCCTGCGGGCCCACACGTAGTGCGCGGGGCGCCGCAGATAGAGCCAGACCAGGAAGCCCACGGTTGCCGGGAAGTGGACGGCGGCGTAGTAGGTGTTCGCCACGTGGACCAGGGAGTCGCCGTGCAGCAGCAGGGACTGCACCGCTCCCTCGTCGGGCAGCCGCAGCGCCCGCTCCCAGTCCCACACGTGGTGCGCGTTGCGGAAGGCCTCGTCGGTGTGGCCCGTAGCCAGCCGGCGGCCGAGCTTGTAGACGAGGAAGAGCCCTGCGACGAGCAGGAGTTCACGGACGAGTGGCGGGCGCGCGGGCGCGTCCGGCTCCGCTTCTGCAGGCCAGGTGCGGGCATTCATCCCCAAGGCCCCTTCGCTGACGGTGGTGCGTGCGGTGGTGCGGGCCGGACCGACGACCCGCCGGGATACGGCGACGTCGTCGGGCCGGGGGGCGAGTGACGGTTCTCATCGATACGACCCCGTTCCGATACGTCAGTGTACCGATACGATTGTGTACCGGTACACTGGCGTATCGATAGACATGGGACACACTGGAACACGGGTCGCTCGACCCTTGCTGCAGTGCCGCTGCAACCCGAGTGAGGAGCAGAGCATGACGTCGCAGGCTGCGGACCGACCGGACACGGTCGGTGCCTCGCGCCGCTCCAAGATCACGCCCGAGCGTGAGCAGGAGTTCTTCGACGCCGTGCTCGAACAGATCCGTGAATGCGGCTACGACGCCGTGACCATGGAGGGGATCGCGGCCAGCACGCGGTGCAGCAAGTCCACGCTCTACCGGCAGTGGAAGACCAAGCCGCAGTTCGTGGCGGCGGCCCTGCGCTCCAGCCGGCGGGTGCGCTTCGCCGGCATCGACACCGGGGCGCTCGCCGAGGACCTGCGCCAGGCGGCCCGGGCCGCGGCCCAGTGGTCGGGCAAGGACACGCTGCTCCAGGCGCTCGGCCACGCGGTCATGCAGGACCCGGAGCTCCAGCGCGCGCTGCGCGAGGCGCTGATCGAGCCGGAGATCGCCGCGCTGCGGGAGATACTGCGGCGCGGGGTCGAGCGGGGAGAGGTCCCCGCGGGCCACCCGGCGCTGGAGTTCGTGCCGGCCCAGATGTTCGGTGCCCTGCGGATGCGGCCCGTCATCGAGGGCGAGTACGCCGACGCGGACTACCTGGTCCGGTTCGTGGAGGCCGTCGTGCTGCCGGCGCTCGGCCTGCCCTGAGACTCAGGTCGCCGTCCACGGGATGACTGGACGGTGGCCTGCCCGCGCCGCACCGTGGGGACGGGGGCGGCGCGCACCCCCGGCCGGGTGGGGAGCCCTTTGAGCGGAAGGGCGCCCCGCCCGGCCGACCGACGTTCCGCGGGGCGGCCGGTCAGACGTCCTGGCCGCTGCCGCCGCCGGAGGACACCTCGATGCCCTTGGTGATCTCGTCGATCACCGTCTGCTGCCCCTCGGTGTCGACACCGAAGCGGACGACGACGATGCGCTTGGCGTCGGCCGGCGACGGGAAGGCGAGCGACTCCACATAGCCGTCGGAGCCCTTGCTGGTGACCGCCTTCCAGCGGACCAGGTAGCCCTTCTGCCCGGCCACCGTCACCGCCTCGGAGGCCAGTTCCTGGTGCGAGGTGATCCCGCCGTAGGACTTGCCGCCGTACGACTCCTCCGCGTTCGCCGCGATGTCCGCCTTCGCGACCTCCTCCGCGGTGGTGCCCTTGGTACCGAGCACCATCGCCGGCGCCGAGTAGGCGCCGCCCTTGGTGCAGGTGGCGGAGGTGTCGCCCGGGCACTTGTAGGTGTCGTCGGAGGTCACCGTCGCGCCGACCGACAACTGCTGGCCCGACCAGCCGTCCGGGACGGGCAGGCTGATCCCGCTGACCGGGTCCGGCACCGACCCGCTGTCGATCGTGGGCGGCTCCGACCGGCCCGGCGAGTCCGGCTCGGACGGCCGGCCGTCCCCGCCGTCGCCGGAGCCGGGCCCCTCCTGCTGCCGGGACGCCGTGCCGCCGCCGGTGGATCCGTCGTCGTCGGCCAGCACGTACACACCGGCGCCGATGGCGGCCAGGACGGCCACGGCGGCCGCGACGGCTATCCCGGTGCGCAGTCCGCGCCGCCGGCCGGACGGCGGCTGGACGGGATACCCCGGATAGCCCGGGTGCACCGGATAGGGCCCGGGCGCGGCGCCGTACGAACCGGGCGCGGCGTCGTACGAACCGGGCGCGGGGAGTTGCGGCCCGGGAGCCGCGTCCTGCGGTCCGGTCCCGGCGTCGTGCGGCCCGGTCGCCGGCGGCGTGCCGGGCCCCCACGCGGCGGCCGGACCCGTGGGGCGGACCTGGTCCGTCCACGCCTTGCCGTCCCACCAGCGCTCGGTGGCGGGACCGTCACTTGTCTGCCCGGGGTCCGGGTACCACCCGGGAGGAGTCACCTGCGTCATGGCCCCACCGTATGAGGCGTCGGTGAAAGCGGGATGAGAGACCCCGCGACGGCCCCCGCTCCCGCGGCCGTCGGCGCACGTCCAAGGCCGCTCCGCCGGTGACGGGCGCGGAGCCCACGCCGGTGTCTTACCGCATGTCACCTGTCGCGGCAACTGCTGCCCCGACCGTCCACCACCGGAGCGATCGGGCCGCTAGGCTCGACCCCGGTACGTCGTTCGGGCGACTGGGGAGGTAGCGGGATGACGGAGGTACGGCCCACGGCCGCCGCCTCGGCCTCCCTGTGGGAGCGCGACGAGGAAGTCGCCGCCATCACAAGGGCGGTGGACACCCTGTGCGCGGACCGCTCGTCCTCCGGCACCCTGTTGGTGTGCCGGGGCGAGGCGGGACTGGGCAAGACCGCGCTGCTGGCCGAGACCCGCCGCATCGCCGAGGCCCGCGGCTGCACCGTCTGGTCCGCGCGCGGCGGCGAGACCCTGCGCTCCGTCCCCTTCAACGTCGTACGGCAGTTGCTGCAGCCGGCCCTCGTGTCCATGCTCCCGGAGGAGGCACGCGAGTACCTCGGCGACTGGTACGACATCGCCGGCCCCGCCCTCGGCATAGCCGAACCCGGCGAACGGCAGGCCGACCCGCAGGGCGTGTGCGACGGGCTGGTCGCCGCCGTGCGCCGGCTGGCCCGCCGGGAGTGGCCGCTGGTCCTGCTCGTGGACGACGTCCACTGGGCCGACCAGGAGACCCTGCGCTGGCTGGCCGCGCTCGCCGGGCGCCTCGACGAGACCTCCGCCCTCATGGTGATCGCCCACCGTCCCGGCGACGTCACCGGCGACAGCGCCCGCCACCTGGACACCGTGGAGGCCGCCGGCCGGCCCCTCGCCCCGCTCAGCGCCCTCACCCCGGAGGCGACGGCCGGACTCACCCGCGCCACCGTGGGCGCCCACGCCGACAGCGCGTTCTGCCGCGAGGTGTGGGCCGTCACCGACGGCAATCCCTACGAGACCGTCGAACTGCTCGCCAAGGTCAAGGACAGCGAACTGGAGCCGGTCGAGGCCCGGGCCGCCGAACTGCGCGCCCTGAACCGCTCCGCCCGCGGCGGCGGACTCGTCGCCCGCCTGGAGCAACTCGGCATCGACGCCACCCGGTTCGCCTGGGCCGCCGCGATCCTCGGCACCGGCATCACCGTCGACATGGTGGCCCGGCTCGCCACCCTCGACCGCGGCGACGCCGCCCGCTGCGCCGAACTGCTCGGCGCGGCCCGCATCGTCACCACCCCCGACCCGGCCTCCGGACGAGTGGCCGACGGGGACCTGGAGTTCGTCCACCCGCTGATCGCCACCGCCGTCTACAACTCCATCCCCGACGCGCTGCGCCGTGCCATGCACGGCATCGCGGCCCAGCTCGTCGCCGACTCCGGACTCGGCGCCGCCGCCGCCTCCCGCCACCTCCTCCAGGTCCACCCCGACGACGACCAGGACGTCGTCCGGCAGTTGCGCGACGCCGCCCGCGAGCACCTCGCAGTCGGCGCTCCTGACGCCGCCCGGCGCTGCCTCGAACGAGCATTCGAGGAACCGCCGCTGCCCGAAGCGCACGCGCGCGTCCTCTACGAACTCGGCTGCGCCACCCTGCTCACCGCCCCCGCCACCACCATCGGGCACCTGCGTACCGCCCTCGCCATGCCCGGCCTCGACGGCGACGAACGCGTCGACGCCGTCTTCCGGCTCTCCCAGGCCCTCCTCCACAACGACCAGCTGGAGGAGGCCGTCCGCACCGTCGAGGCGGAGTCCCTCCGCACCCCGGACCCGTCCGCGCGGCTGCGCCTCCAGGCCGTCCAGTACATGTGGGAGGGCATCCACGCCGGCGAGACCGCCTCGCCCGGCCGCTCCGCGCGCCTCGCCGAACTCGCCGCGACCTGCACCGGCCGCGACAACGCCGAACGCGCCCTGCTCATCCTGCGCGGCTTCGACGCCATGACCCACGGGGAGAGCGCCGAGGAGGTCGTCGAACTGTGCGACCGCGCCCTCGTCAACGGCCGCCTCGCCCCCGGACTCGGCTGGACCGACACCGAGTGGGGCCTGGAACTGCCCATGATGCTGGCCAGCGCCTACGCCTACTGCGACCGGCTCGACCGCGCCGAGGCCCTGTTCACCGAAGCGCTGCGCGCCTACGAGACCGCGGGCTGGAGCGGCGGCCACCTCGCCCTCGCGCACGCCTACGTCGGGCTGGGCCACCGCAGGCGGGGCCGTCTGCGGGAGGCCGAGGAGTCCCTGCGGGCGTCGCTGCGCATCGCCGAGCGCGTCGGCCGCGGCCTGCCGCTGTACTGGTCGGCGATCTGCAACCTGATCGACACGCTGCTCGCCCGCGGCCACGTCGAGGAGGCCCGTTCGCTCGCCGACCAGTACGGCTTCGCCCCGCCCTACCCGTCCACGATCGTGCTGCCCGACCCCCGTACCGTCCGCGGCCGGCTGCTGCTCGCCACCGGCCGCACCAAGGACGGCGTCAACGAACTGGAGGCCGCCGAGAAGGCCGCCGCCGCGCGCGGCCGGCACAACCCGGTGGTGGTCCCCTGGGCGACCGACCTCGCCCGCGCCCTCGCCGCCGAGGACCCCGGCCGCGCCGCGCGACTGGCCTCCGACGCGCGCCGCCAGGCCGAGCGCTTCGGCACCGACACCGCCATAGGGGAGGCCCTGCGCTGCGCCGCCGCCCTGGAGACGGGCCAGCGCGCGGTCCGGCTCGCCGCCCAGGCGGTCGCCTACCTGGAGTCCTCGCCCTGCCAGTACGAACACGCCGCGGCCCGCGTCGAGTACGGCATCGCGGCCCGCTCGGGCGCCGAGCTCGAACGGGGGCTGGCGCTGGCGCGTTCGTGCGGTTCGGACGGGCTGGTGGCGAAGGCCCGCGAGGCCATGGCCGCACTCGTGGGCTGAACCGCCGGCTCAGCCCGCCGCGCCGTCCTCCTCGGCCAGCACCCGCTGGGCCGTCGCGAACGCCGAGTTCGCCGCCGGCACCCCGCAGTACACGGCCGTCTGGAGCAGTACGGCGCCGATCTCGTCCGGGGTGAGCCCGTTGCGGCGGGCCGCCCGCACGTGCATGGCCAGCTCCTCGTAGTGGCCGTGCGCCACCAGCGCCGTCATCGTGACCATGCTGCGCTCGCGGCGCGAGAGCGTGTCGTCGGTCCAGATCTCACCCCAGGCGTAGCGCGAGATGAAGTCCTGGAAGCGGGCGGTGAACGGCGTCTGCCGTCCCTGCGCCCGGTCCACGTGCGCGTCGCCCAGTACCTCGCGCCGCACCGCCATGCCCCGCTTCGCGCCCCCGTCGAAGTGCCCGCGCAGCGCGGTCAGCACCGCCTCGGGCCGCTCGGCGGGCGCCAGGTGCGAGGCACCCGGGATCTCCACCAGCGCCGCGCCGGGCACCCCGTCGGCGATCTCCCGCAGGTGCGCGGGCGGCGTGGCCGGGTCCTCGCGCCCGGCGATCAGCAGCGTGGGCGCGGAGATCTCGCCGAGCCGGTCCCGCAGGTCGAACGCGGCCAACGCGTCGCAGCACGCGGCGTAGGCCCCGGGGTCGGCCTCCCGGTGGTCCCGCACCAGCCCGGGCACCGTGAACCCGGGCGTGAACCACCGCGCGTCGGCACTTCCGGCGAGTTCCTCCAGCCCGTCCGCGCGCACCAGCGCGGCCCGTTCCTCCCACGGCTTCGCGCCGCCGAAGTGCGCCGACGAGCAGACGACGGCCAGCGACGACACCCGTTCCGGATGGTGCACGGCCAGGTGCAGGCCCACCGCACCGCCCAGGGACACGCCCGCGTAGGCGAACCGTCCGACGCCGAGCGAGTCGGCGAGCTCCAGCACCAGGCCGGCGAGGTCGCCGACGGTGGCGCCGGGCCCGATCAGGCCGGCCGCCGAACCGCCGTGCCCCGGCAGGTCCCAGCGGATCACCCGGTGCCCGATGGACAGCTCGGGCGCCACCGCGTCCCACAGCGCGTACGAGGTGCCCAGCGAGGGTCCGAGCAGCAGCGGTGGAGCGGAGGCGGGGCCTTCGGTCAGGTGGTTGAGCATGGTCAACGTCGCTCCAGGGCACGGTCGGTCAAGGCTCCGGCGGAGCCGGTGTAGCGGGCCGGGTCGGTCGGTCCGTCGAGGTCGAGGCCCTGCAACTCCGGTACCTCGGAGAGCAGTTCGCCGAGACTGCGGTCCTCGGTGTGGGTGCGCAGGGCGAGTTCGCCGAGCAGCTCCTTGGCACGGGCCCGCCCGAGCAGCGGCGCCAGCTCGGCGGAGAGCCGCTCGGACACGACCAACCCGTGGGTGAGGCCGAGGTGCGCGCGCATCGCGTCCGGGCGCACCCGCAGCCCCTCGGTCAGCTCGGCGGTGTCGCGTGCCGCTCCGCCGGCCAGCCGCAGCAGGTCCCGCAGCGGCTCCCACTCGGCGTGCCAGGCCCCGGCGGGACGCTCGTCCTCGGCGGCCAGGGAGCCGTACAGCGTGGCCGCGAGCTGCGGCGCGCGCCGGGCCGCCGCCGCGATCAGCGTGGAGCGCACCGGGTTGGCCTTGTGGGGCATCGCCGACGACCCGCCGCCGCTGCCCTCGGCGACCTCGCCGATCTCGGTGCGGGAGAGCGTCAGCACGTCCACGGCGATCTTCCCGAGGGCCCCGGCGGTGAAGGCGAGGCAGCCGGCGAGGTCGGCGACCGGGGTGCGCAGGGTGTGCCAGGGCAACAGCGGTGCGCGAAGGCCCAGTTCGTGGGCGTACGCCTCGGGCAGTGCGGTCGCGTCCTCGGCGCCGTACGCCCCGAACGCCGCCAGCGTGCCCGCCGCGCCGCCGAGCTGGGCGGGCAGCGCGCCGCGCACGGCCGTGATCCGGTCCCGCGCGTCGAGCACCAGCGTGCGCCATCCGGCCGCCTTCAGCCCGAAGGTCGTCGGCACGGCGTGCTGGGTCAGCGTCCGGCCCGGCATCGCCGTGTCCCGGTGCTCGGCCGCCAGCCGGGCCAGCGCCCGCTCCGCGCGGGTGAGGTCTGGCAGCAGCAGGTCCAGGGTGCGGGCGGCGACCAGCATCGTCGCGGTGTCCATGATGTCCTGGCTGGTCGCGCCCCGGTGCACGTACGGCCCGTGGTCCTCGCCGACCGCCTCGGTCAGGTCCGCGACCAGCGGGATCACCGGGTTGCCGCCGCGGCGGGCACGCGCGGCCAGGGAGACCACGTCGAAGCGGGCCGGGTCGGCGGCCCCGGTCACCGCGGCCGCCGCATCGGCGGGGGCGAGCCCCAGCCCGGCCTGGGCCCGGGTCAGCGCGGCCTCCGCGTCGAGCAGGGCCCGCAGGAAGGCGCGGTCGTCGGCCGCGCCGGCGGCCGGCGAGCCCGCCCACCCGGGGGCGAGCAGGCCGGCGTCGGGAGCTGATGTCACTGGAACTCCAGGAAGACCGTTTCGCCTTCGCCCTGAAGGCGGATGTCGAAACGGTACGTGCCGTTGCCCTCGTCCCCGGCGATCAGCGTGTCCCGGCGCTCCGCGTCCAGCCCGGACAGCAGCGGGTCGGCGGCCGCCGCGGCGTCGTCGCCCGGGAGGTAGATCCGGGTGAACAGGTGCACCAGCAGTCCGCGCGCGAACACGCACACACTGAGGTAGGGCGCGTTCCGGCCGCGCGCGCCGGGGCGCAGCGTCCGCACGTACCAGTGTCCGTCGGCGTCCGTCTGGACGCGGCCGAAGCCGGTGAACTCCACGCCGTTTCGGCCCAGGAAGCCGCCGGAGGCGGGGTCGCGCCGCATCGAGCCGTCGGCGGTGGGCACCCTGCCGTCCGGGTCCGGCCCCCACACCTCCAGCAGGGCGTCGGGCAGCGGACTGCCCTCGCCGTCGTACACGTACCCGTGCACGGTGACGGTGTCCGGGTGCCCGAGGGGTGCGATCTCCTCGCCGCCGCGGAAGGGCAGCGCGTAGCCGTAGAACGGGCCGACCGTGTGCGACGGGGTGGGCGGCACGTTCTTTGGGCCGCTGGTGTCGGTCTGCGTCATGGCGGTCAGCGTCCTTCCTCGATCCAGGTGGCGTTCGGGCCGTCGAGCACGATGTCCCAGTGGTAGCCGAGGGAGAACTCGGGCACGGACAGGCTGTGGTCGTAGGCCGCGATCAGCCGCTGCCGGGCGGCGTCGTCGGTCACCGACTGCAGGATCGGGTCGTACGGGAACAGCGGGTCGTTGGGGAAGTACATCTGCGTCACGAGCCGCTGGGTGAAGGCCGAGCCGAACACCGAGAAGTGGATGTGGGCCGGACGCCAGGCGTTGACGTGGTTGCGCCAGGGATAGGGGCCGGGCTGGATGGTGGTGAAGCGGTAGAAGCCGGCGTCGTCGGTGAGCGTGCGGCCCACGCCGGTGAAGTTCGGGTCCAGCGGGGCGTCGTGCTGCTCGCGCTGATGGGCGTAGCGGCCGGCCGAGTTGGCCTGCCAGATCTCCACGAGCTGCCCGCGCACGGGCTTGCCGGCGCGGTCGAGCAGGCGGCCGGAGACGGTGATGCGCTCGCCGACGGGCTCGCCGGTGTGCTGCCGGGTCAGGTCGTTGTCGATGCCTGTGAGGTCGCGCTCGCCGAAGGCGGGGGAGGACAGCTCCACCAGCTCCGGGTCCCGGCTGACGTCGATGTTGACCGGCGGCTGCTTGGGGTGGCGCAGCACGGAGGACCGGTAGGGGGCGTAGTCGCGGCGCGGGTGGTGCTCGACGGGAGCGCCGTCGGCGACCCGCTTCTCGTAGGCGGCGTGCTCGGCCGCGATCTCCGCGTCGATGTCGTGCTGGGTGAGAGTCATGGGGTTTCCCGTGGGTGACTGGCGGGCGAGGGCGAGGGCGAGGGCGAGGGCGAGGGCGCGGTGCCGCGGGCCGGTCGCCGGGAACCGGCGGTGGAGACGTCCCTCACCGGGCCCCCTCCGCGACGGCGAGCCGGGCGGCGGTCCTGGCGACGACCTCGTCGGTGCTCACGCCCGGGGCGGTCTCCACCAGGACCAGACCGCCGGCGGTGACGTCGAGGACGCCGAGGTCGGTGATGATCCGGTTCACGCACGCCTTGCCGGTGAGCGGCAGCGCGCACTCCTCGACGATCTTGGGCGAGCCGTCCTTGGCGTTGTGGGTCATCACCACGATGACCGTGCGCGCGCCGTGGACGAGGTCCATGGCCCCGCCGATGCCGGTGATCATCTTGCCCGGGACGGCCCAGTTGGCCAGGTCGCCGGCGGCGGAGACCTGCATCGCGCCGAGCACGGCGACGTCGATGTGCCCGCCGCGGATCATCGAGAACGACAGCGCCGAGTCGAAGAAGGCGGCGCCCGGCAGGACCGTGACGGTCTCCTTGCCGGCGTTGATCAGATCGGGGTCGACCTGGTCCTCGGTGGGGTACGGGCCGGTGCCCAGGATGCCGTTCTCGGACTCAAGGATCACCTCCACGCCCTCGGGGAGGTGGTTCGGGATCAGCGTCGGCAGGCCTATGCCGAGGTTGACGTACTGTCCGTCCCGCAGCTCGCGCGCGGCCCGCGCGGCCATCTGTTCACGTGTCCAGGCCATCAGGAACGCACCGTCCCCCGTGCCGGGGGCGCGGAGACCGTGCGCCGCTCGATCTTCTTGTCGGCGGCCTGCTCGGGGGTCAGCGCGACGACGCGCTGCACGAAGATCCCCGGCAGGTGCACGGCGTCCGGGTCGATCTCGCCGGGCTCCACCAGCTCCTCGACCTCGGCGACGGTGATCCGGCCCGCCATGGCCGCCAGCGGGTTGAAGTTCCGCGAGGACCCGGCGAACACCAGATTGCCGTGCCGGTCGCCCTTGGCCGCTCTGACCAGGGCGAAGTCGGTGCGTATGCCGCGCTCCAGCACGTACTCCTCCCCGTCGAACTCACGGACCTCCTTCGGCGGCGACGCCAGCGCGACACCGCCGGAGCCGTCGTAGCGCCACGGCAGCCCGCCCTCGGCGACCTGTGTGCCGACGCCCGCCGGCGTGTAGAAGGCGGGGATGCCGGCACCGCCGGCCCGCAGCCGTTCGGCCAGCGTGCCCTGCGGGATCATCTCCACCTCGAGCTCACCGCCGAGATACTGCCGTGCGAACTCCTTGTTCGCCCCGATGTAGGACCCGGTCACCCGGGCGATGCGGCCCGCGGCCAGCAGGACGGCCAGCCCCGAGTCCATCGCGCCGCAGTTGTTGGAGACGACCGACAGTCCGTCCACCTCGCGCTCGAAGAGCGCCTCGATCAGCACGTTCGGCACGCCGCCGAGTCCGAAACCGCCCACGGCGAGCGATGCGCCGTCCGGTACGTCGGCCACCGCCTCACCGGCGGTGGCCACCACCTTGTCCATCCGAGAAGCCCCATCTCTTCCGAGCGCCCCGGGATCCGCGACCGCGCAATTAATCAGGGCACTGAGTATTTCAGCGAGGTGGCCCACACGCTGCCATCGGACGGCCGGGGCGTCAAGACCTCGAAAAGTGCAAGGTAGATCGCGTGGACGGGCCCCGGGTGAAGCGGCGCCGGCCGATGTATCGTCAGTGCACCGACGAATCTCGCCGCAGGGGAGCGCACATGGCCGCGGTCGACCTGACCACCCACCCCGGGCATCTGGCCCGGCGGCTGCAGCAGGCGCACCACCTGCTGTGGAACACGATGGTCTCCGAGGAGACGACCTCGCCGCAGTTCGCGGTCCTCAACGCGCTCGTCGCCGAACCGGGCCTCGACCAGCGCACCGTGGGGGAGCGGGTGGGGCTCGACCGGTCCACCATCGCCGAAGTGATCAGCCGGCTGGACCGCCGCGGACTGCTCGGCAAGGTCCGCGATCCGCAGGACGGCCGCCGCTTCCTGCTGCGCCTGACGGACGAGGGCCTGCGCGTCCACCGCCGGCTGGGCGTGCGGACGGCCCGGATGAACCAGGTCTTCCTCGCCCCGCTCTCCGGCGCGGAACAGGCCGTGTTCTTCGACCTCGTCCAACGGGTCGCGGACGCCGCCGAGGGCCTCCGCAACCCGTCCGGGCCCGTGGTGGCCCCCGGCTGATCAGGGCGTCGCGGTGAACACCACCCAGACGGGGCCCTCGGCGAGGTTCACCGGCGAGCCGTCCCGGGCGGTGAAGGCCGTGCCCTCCTCGGCCGCGCCGCGCTTCCACGTCACGTCGTAGGCGCGCCCGTCGCGCAGCACCTCCGCCGCCCCGGAGCCCACCGACGCCACGTACGGCGAGTTGTTGCCGCGGAAGTCCCCGAAGGCGGACCGGCGCACCGTCACGTGCTGGACGACGACCGTCGCCGGTTCCGGACGCCCGCCGCCGGCCGCGGGGACCGGGTCGCCGTCCATGGAGATCAGCCAGCGGCCCCGGTCCGCCGACCAGGTGAAGGTGAAGCTCGCCGCCGGATAGCGCACCGTGCGCGAGGTCTCGGCCCGGCCGCCACCGGGAGCCTCGCCGTAGTGGTAGCCCGTGGTCAGCGCGGCGGCGCCCGGGGGTGAGGACAGCAGCCGGTCCGGCCGCAGGTAGAGGTTGTGCGGGGCGGGGCGGCCGTCGTCGCGGACGTAGGCGTCGGGCGCCCGGTCCGGCGACTCGGCCCGCAGGGGCGCCCGGTCGATCACCGGGAGCAGCTTGCTCTGCGCGCCGGAGAACGCGAGCTCCGGCCGGTCGAACTGGCGCAGCAGCTCCAGGTCGGACTCGCGGGCGCTGCGAACCGGTCCGACCGACTCCGGCAGCCTGGTGGCGTAGACCGCCATGAGGCGGCTCAGGCCGCCCTCCACCGGTTCCACGTAGACGACGTCCGCGGCGTCCAGCCCCTTCTGCGGCCGGGCCGCGGGCGCGTTGTCGACCTTGACGGCGAGCACCGGGCCCGTGCCGGGCGTGCCCTGGGTGTGCGACCGCTCCGGGTGCGGTGCCCGGCCGTCGTCCTCGCTCGCCGGCGGCGCGGTGCAGCCCGCCGCCAGCGCGGCCGTCACCGCCGCGGCCAGCAGTACCGGCACGGTGCCGGCCCGTGCGCCGCGCCGCACGGCACGGTCCCGTTCGCGCGTCCTGTGTCGCATTCCGACCACCCGCCCACCCGATTGATGACTTTGATTGTCCGCTTATGAAGGCGTTTATGGCCATACCCGACTGAATCTGACAACGCACCCGGAATCCACTGTTCGGCCGAACCGGCGGGCGGTTCGGCCGGGGCGGCCCTGGGTACCCGGCCGCGACGCAGGAACGATGCGCACGCGGCGACGGAGGGAGCGCGAGGCGATGAAGGCAGTTGTCTGGCAGGGCAAGCGGGACGTGCGGGTCGAGGACGTGCCCGACCCGAAGATCCAGGAGCCGACGGACGCGGTCATCCGCGTCACCTCCAGCGGGTTGTGCGGCTCCGACCTGCACCTCTACGAGGTGCTGACACCGTTCATGACACCCGGCGACATCCTCGGCCACGAACCCATGGGCATCGTGGAGGAGGTCGGGTCCGAGGTGACCGGGCTGAAGCCCGGGGACCGGGTCGTCGTGCCGTTCCAGATCGCGTGCGGGCACTGCTACATGTGCGGTACCGGGCTGCCGACCCAGTGCGAGACCACGCAGGTCAAGGGCGAGGGCATGGGAGCCCCGCTGTTCGGCTACACCCGCCTGTACGGCGCGGTGCCCGGCGGCCAGGCCGAGTATCTGCGCGTCCCGCAGGCCCAGTTCGGACCGATCAAGGTGCCGGAGGGACCCGCCGACGACCGCTTCGTCTACCTCTCCGACGTCCTGCCCACCGCATGGCAGGCGGTCGAGTACGCCTCCGTCCCGCAGGGCGGCACCGTCGCCGTGCTCGGGCTCGGCCCCATCGGCGACATGGCCTGCCGCGTCGCCCGCCTCAAGGGCGCCGGACGCGTGTTCGGCATCGACCTGGTGCCGGAACGGCTGGAGCGGGCCCGGGCGCGGGGCGTGGAGACGTACGACCTGCGGGCCTTCGACAACGAGAAGGAACTGGTCGCCGCCATCCAGGACGAGACCGGGGGCCGCGGCCCCGACGCCGTCATCGACGCCGTCGGCACCGAGGCGCACGGCAGCACCGTGGCCAAGCTGGTCCAGCAGTCCGCGGCCGTGATGCCCCGGGCCATCGGCGGCCCGCTCGCGGAGCGCTTCAGCGTCGACCGGCTCGCGGCCCTGTACACCGCGATCGACCTGGTGCGGCGCGGCGGCACCATCTCGCTGAGCGGCGTCTACGGCGGCATGGCCGACCCGATGCCGATGCTCACCCTGTTCGACAAGCAGATCCAGATGCGGATGGGGCAGGCCAACGTGCGCCGCTGGAGCGACGAGATCGTCCCGTATCTCACGGACGAGGACCCGCTCGGCGTCGACGACTTCGCCACCCACCGGGTCCCGCTCGCCGAGGCGCCGCGCGCGTACGAGATGTTCCAGAAGAAGCAGGACGGAGCGGTCAAGGTGCTCATGAAGCCGTAGCGCTCAGGGGCCCCCGAGGATCTCCGCCAGGTCGTAGCGGACCGGTTCCTCCAGCTGGGCGTAGGTGCAGCTCTCCGGCGTGCGGTCCGGGCGCCAGCGGCGGAGCCGGGCCGTGTGCCGGAAGCGCGCCCCGTTCTCCATGTGGTCGTACGCCACCTCGACCACGCGCTCCGGCCGCAACGGCACCCAGGACAGGTCCTTCTTGCCCGACCAGCGGCTGGGCGCGCCGGGCAGCCGCGCCGACTCGTGCGCCGCCTCCTCCGCCCAGGCGGCCCACGGGTGCCCCCGGACGTCGTCCATGCGCAGCGGCTCCAGCTCCTCCACCAGCTCGGCGCGGCGCTTCATGGAGAACGCGGCGCTCACCCCGACGTGCTGGAGCCGGCCCCGGTCGTCGTACAGGCCCAGCAGCAGGGAACCGACCACGGGTCCGCTCTTGTGCAGGCGGTAGCCGGCGACGACGACGTCCGCCGTCCGCTCGTGCTTGATCTTGAACATGGCCCGCTCGTCCTGCCGGTAGCGCAGGTCGGGCGGCTTGGCCACGATGCCGTCCAGACCCGCCCCCTCGTACTGCTCGAACCACTGCCGGGCCACCTCGATGTCGTCCGTCGCCGGGGCCACGTGCACCGGCGGCGTGACCCCCGACAGCGCCCGGACCAGCAGCTCCCGCCGGTCGGTGAGCGGCACGTCGAGCAGCGACTCGTCGTCCAGCGCCAGCAGGTCGAAGGCGACCAGCGAGGACGGCGTCCGCTCGGCCAGCATCCGCACCCGGGAGTCCGCCGGGTGGATCCGCTCGGTCAGCGCGTCGAAGTCCAGGTGTCCCTCCCGCGCGATCACGATCTCCCCGTCCACCACGCACCGCTGCGGCAACCGCTCCCGCACGGCCTCCACCAGCTCCGGGAAGTACCTGGTCAGCGGCTTCCCCGTCCGGCTGCCGAACTCCACCTCGCTGCCGTCGCGGAACACGATCACCCGGAAGCCGTCCCACTTCGCCTCGTACCGCATGCCCGGCGGGATCTTCGCCACGGACTTGGCGAGCATCGGCTTCACGGGCGGCATGACGGGAAGATCCATGCCCCGATTCTGCGCGTACCCCGCACCGAATGCGCGATATGCGAACTGCGCGGGGTAGGCCTACCGTGGCTCGCATGGCGGAAGCGGTGGAACTGGAGACGGACGGGCGGACCGTACGGCTGTCCAGCCCGGGCAAGGTGTTCTTCCCGGAGCACGGCTACACCAAGCTGGACGTCGCCCGCTACTACCAGGCGGTCGCCCCCGGCATCCTGCGCGCCCTGCGCGACCGGCCCACCACCCTGGAGCGCTACCCCGACGGGGTCACGGGCGAGTGGTTCTACCAGAAGCGCGCCCCCAAGGGCATGCCCGACTGGATCCCCACCGCGCACATCACCTTCCCCAGCGGACGCAGCGCCGACGAGATGTGCCCCACCGAACAGGCCGCGGTCGTGTGGGCCGCCCAGTACGGCACCCTCACCTTCCACCCCTGGCCCGTGCGCCGCGACGACGTCGACCACCCCGACGAACTGCGCATCGACCTGGATCCCCAGCCCGGCACCGATTACGACGACGCGGTCCGCGCCGCGCACGAACTGCGGGCGGTGCTGGAGGAGTTCGGGGGCCTGCGCGGCTGGCCGAAGACCTCCGGCGGGCGCGGCATCCACGTCTTCGTGCCGATCGAGCCGCGCTGGACCTTCACCCAGGTGCGCCGCGCCGCCATCGCCGTCGGGCGGGAGCTGGAGCGGCGGATGCCGGACCGGGTCACCATCAAGTGGTGGAAGGAGGAACGCGGCGAGCGCATCTTCGTCGACTACAACCAGACCGCCCGGGACCGCACCATCGCCTCCGCCTACTCCGTGCGCCCCCGGCCGCACGCCCCCGTCTCCGCGCCGCTGCGCTGGGACGAGGTCGGTGTCGCGCACCCGCGGGACTTCGACATCACGACCATGCCCGCGCGCTTCGCCGAACTCGGCGACGTGCACGCGGACATGGACGATCACGCCTACTCCCTCGACGCCCTGCTGGACCTGGCGACGAAGGACGAGCACGACCACGGACTCGGTGATCTGCCGTACCCGCCCGAGTATCCGAAGATGCCGGGAGAACCCAGGCGGGTACAGCCGAGCCGGGCGAAGAAGCCCGTCTCAGGAGCGGAGTGAGCTACAGCTCCTTGATGCGGACGTCCCGGTACGAGACCACGTCCGTCGTGCTGTGCACCTGGAGCCCGACGTAGCCGGAGGCGAACCGCCGCCCGTCCGTGCCCGGGTCGTCCGAGCGCGCCGGGTAGAAGTCCTGACCGCCGATGTTGTCGAACTCGTTGATCAGCACGCCGTTGCGGTACACCGAGTAGTGCTGGTCGACCACCCGGATCTCGTAGTCGTTCCAGGTGCCCTTCCCGGTGACGCCGGCCCCGGCGAGCCCGACCCGGTCGAATCCGTAGAGGGACCCGGTCTTGTACATGTCGCCGGTCGGGCTGTCGAGCACCTGCACCTCGTGCCCGTACTTGATGGCGACCCACTCCGGCCGCGTCTCCTCCGGGTGGTCGTGGACCCACGGGAAGCGCACGAACACGCCGCCGTTGGCGTTCCCGGAGGCCGGTGCGTCGTCACGCCACTGGAGCTTCAGCGAGAAGTCGCCGTACTTGCGCTCGGGGAACCACAGCATGCCCATGCCCGGCGTGCTGGTGCTGGAGGTGATCGACCCGTCCGCGTTCAGCGCGAACGAACCACCGCCCACCTGCTCCCACTTCGCGAACGACTCCTGGGTGCCGTCCATGATCTTGCGGTAGCCGTCGGTCTGGCCGGGCTTGCCGATCCCGGACTGGCGGGCGGCCTTGTTGATCGCCTTGACCTCCCGCTTGTCGACGACGCCCTCGTCCAGGAGCGCGTCCAGGACCTCCCCGACGTGCTTGAGGAAGAGCGCCTGGGACGTCCACTCCTTCTCGTCCTCGATCAGCTCGTTGATGCGGCACCGGTTGTTCGTCACCCGGTTCGGCACCCCCGAGTCGACCGTGCCGACGATCACCGTCAGCCGCTCGTCGTACTCCGGGCACGGCGGCGCCGGCACGCCTCCGCCCGCCACCACCGTGAAGCTCACGCTCAGCGGCTCGGACGTGTTGCCCGCCCGGTCGCTCGCCCGGTAGGTCACGGTGTGCCGTCCGGCCCGGTCGACGACCACGGGCGCGGTGTAGGCCAGGTAGGGCCCGGCGTCGAGGGAGTACTCGATGCCGGCCACGCCGGAACCGCCCTCGTCCGCGGCACTGACGGTCACCCGCGCGTTGCCGACGTACGCGCCGTCGGAGTTCTTCGTGCCCTCCACGGTCGCGCCCGTCACCGGGGCGGTGGTGTCCTGCGGGGGAGCGGCGACGACCGTGAACTCGACGCTCTTGTCGGCCGCGACGTTGCCGGCCTTGTCGGTGGCGCGGTACCGCACGGTGTGGGTGCCCACCTGATGCACCATCACCGGGGCCGTGTACGCCTGCCAGGCACCGTCGCCGACCGCGTACTCGATGCCGTTGACGCCGGAACCGGTGTCGGAGGCCGTGACGGTCACCGTCGCCATGTCGATGTACGCGCCGTCCGCGTTCCGCTCGCCGCCGACCGTCGCCGAGGTCTCCGGCGGCGTGGTGTCGTCGGTCGGCGGGGCGGCCACGGTGAACGTGACGCTCTTCTCGGCGGCGACGTTGCCCGCCTTGTCGAACGCCCGGTAGCGCACCGTGTGTTCACCGACCTGGTCCACCACGACCGGCGCGGTGTACGGCTGCCAGGCACCGTCGGCGCCGATCGCGTACTCGACGCGGTCCACCCCGGAACCGCCCTCGTCGGTCGCGGCGATCGTGACGGCCGCGGAACCGACGTACGCGCCGTCGGCGTTCCGCGTGCCGTCCACCTTCGCCGAGGTCGCGGGCGCCGTGGTGTCGTCGCCGCCCCCGCCCTCGGTGACCGTGAGCACGCCCGTCATCTGGCCGTGGCCGGGGATCGTGCAGTGGTACAGGTAGCGGCCCGGGGTGAGGGTGACCTCGACGCTGTGCTTGCCGCCCTGGGCGTCGAACGGGTTGGCCAGGATGTTGAGCTGCACGTCGGTGTTGTACGCCGGGTCACTGGTCACGAACGTCAGCGTGTGCGGCATGCCGGTGGTGTTGCCGGTCGCCTCGCTGTTCTCGAAGACGATCGTCGCCGGTCCGGCCACCGCCGTCTCGGGTGCGGACGTGTACTTGGTGATGTCGTCACCGGCGGTCCAGGTGAGGACCTGCTCGGCGGCCGGCGCCTCGGCCCGGGGCTGTCCGGAGGCGGACGTGGCCTGGAGGCCCAGCACCATCAGCAGGCCGGCCAGCAGGGCGGCCCACATTCTTCGTCGGCGTATCACTCGGTCCCCCTCGCCAGTTGTGCGGCGGCCGGGGTCGGCCCACCGCCCTTGTAGGTGACCCGCCACAGGGCCGACTTGGAGTCGGAGGTGAAGAAGCCGCGGCCGTAGTCGAGGACGTACAGCGCGCCGTCCGGGCCGAACTTCCAGCCCATCAGGTTCTTGATGCCGTCGTTGCCGACCGGCACGATCTTCTTCAGCGACTCCGCGTGCACCGGCAGACCGCCGTCGCCCTGCGTCCTCGGGTCCATCAGCACCGCGTTGCGCGGCTGGTCGGCGTCGTAGAAGTCGCCGACGAACCACTTGCCGTCCCAGTAGGCCGGCCACTTGGTCTCGCTGGTGCTCGCCGCGTCGTAGCGGTAGACCGGGCCGTTCATCGCGGCCTGGCCGCCGCCCTTGAGCCAGGGCAGCCTGTAGGTGGCCTCGTCCTGCTTGTACGACGGGACGCCGTTCTCGTCGCGCGGGAAGTCGGGGCCGCCGCCCTGCGGCGAGTACCAGATGTTGTTGCCGGTCACCGGCGGCAGGTTGACCAGGCCGTCGTTGTTCGGCGACTCGTTCTTCGGGTGGTCGCAGTCGTACCAGCCCAGCGGCTTCGACGGGTCCGGCAGGTTCCGGTCCCGGTACGGCTGCTTGTTGCCCATGCAGTACGGCCAGCCGCGGTTGCTCGCCTTGGTGATCACGGCGAAGGTGTCGTACTTGGCCGGGCCCCACGTCGGCGACGGCGCGCCCGCGTCCGGGCCGACCCAGCCCGCGTAGAGGGTGTCGGTCGACTTGTCGACGGAGATGCGCGCCGGGTTGCGGACGCCCATCACGTAGATCTCGCCGCGCGTCTTGCCGCCGCCCTCGGCGGTCTCCTTGCCGGTGAACAGGTTGCCCTCGGGGAGCGTGTAGGTCCCGTCCGGCTCCGGGTGGATGCGCAGGATCTTGCCGTTGAGGTTGTTGGTGTTGCCGGCGGTGCGGCGCGCGTCGGCGAAGGACACACCCTTGAAGTTGGGCTGCGGGTTGTTGCCCGAGTAGCCGTCGCTGAAGCCGCTGGAGTTGTTGTCACCGGTGGCGATGTACAGGTTCCCCTTGGAGTCCCAGGCCATCCCGCCGCCCGCGTGGCAGCAGCTGTGGATCTGCACCGGCCACTTCAGCAGCACCTTCTCGCTGCCCAGGTCCAGCTTGTTCGTCGCCCGGTCGAGCGTGAAGCGGGAGACGCGCCGCTCGGCCATGTGGGTGTCGCGGTTGATGCCGGAGTGCGGCGTGTAGTGCAGGTACACCCACCCGTTCTGCTCGAAGGCCGGGTCCAGCTCGATGCCGAGCAGGCCCTCCTCGACCTTGACCAGTTCGTCGCCGCCGCCCTTGTTGCCGAAGACGGTCAGCTCACCGGCCAGTGTCACCTTCCCGGTCTTCGGGTCCCAGACGTGGACCTGGCCCTTGCCCTTGCCGATGTCCGGGTTGTTCCAGTCGGTGACGACGGGCTGCGACGAGTCCGCGCCGCCCCGGCCGATGTAGAACACCCTGCCGTCGGGCGCGGTGACCAGGCCGTGCGGCTCGCCGATCTGGTCGTTCTGGCCGGCCTGGTTGGGCTGGGTCAGCCGCTCGGCCCGGTAGTTGCCGGTGATGGTCGCCTTGCAGTCGGCCTGCACCAGCCGTGTCGTCCACAGCAGGGCGCCGCGCAGATGGGCGCGGAAGTCGGTCTCGTCGTACGACGACACCGTGCCGCCCATGCCGGTGTAGAAGGACCGCCCGCCGTCGTAGTCCCGGCACCAGCTGACCGGGTGGTCGGCGCCGTTGGCGCTCGCGCCGGGCGCGTACGTCGACTCGCGGACCCGCGCCACGGTGTGGACGTCACCGGACGGGTTCTTCTGCCAGTTCAGCCACGCGTCGGGGCGCTTCCACTCCAACGGCAGGTCCTTGGTGGCCGGATGGCGCCGGTCGCCGACCTCCACCGTGGCCCGCTGGACCTTCGCCGGGCTGGAGGCGGCCGGCCGCGCCCCCACCAGACCGGTGAACCAGTCCGAGTAGGGCTCGGCGCGGGCCGCGTCGTGGACGCCGACGAAACCGCCGCCGGCCTCCATGTACGCCTCCAGACCCGCCTCCTGGTCCGGATCGAGGACGTCACCGCCCCCGGTCAGGAACACGACCGCGTTGAAGCGGCCGAGCTTCTTCCCGTTGGTGAACACCGAGGCGTCGTCCGTCGCCTCGACCTTGAAGCGTTCCCTCGCCGGGCCGGACAGCCCGATCCGCTCGATCGCCGCGATCCCGGCGTTCACCACCGGTGACTCGTCCCCGGCCGCGGCGGAACCGTAGAAGATCAGGACGCGGACGTTCTCGCCGCCCGGCGGCGACTTGATCGACATCGTTGTCAGGGATGGATCCGGCGCGGGCCGCGCGCTGGCGGCAGGGCCCGACAGCAGTCCGGCGGCGACGAACCCGGCGGTCGCGAACGCCGCCCAGCCCCTTCTTCTCGTGCTCAACCCTCGTAAGCGCATGGGCACCTCCTAGGTCACGGCAGCAGCGCCATGGAAGTTAGACCTCTTTGCGCGATTCGCCAATAGGTATCACCGGGATGGGTCGAACTTTGTCCTGAGTGTGGATAAACAGAGCGGGGCCCGGTACCGTCTCACAGGCTCATCACAGCTACGTCTGAGCAAATTCCGTACCAGTGTGGGGAGTTCGGCATGGACAGACGGGGCTTCAACCGCCGCGTGCTGCTGGGCGGCGCTGCCGCGGCGACATCGTTGTCGGCGGCTTCGGGGGCGGCCGGCGCCGCCGACCGTACGCAGGCGGTGCAGGCGGGAACGGCGACGGCGCCGGCCGGCGGCAAGGTGAAGCACATCAAGCTGTACGCCGAGAAACTGCCCGACGGGCAGATGGGGTACGGCCTGGAGAAGGGCCGGGCGACGATCCCCGGCCCGCTGATAGAGCTCAACGAGGGCGACACGCTCCACATCGAGTTCACCAACACGATGGACGTGGCGGCGAGCCTGCACGTCCACGGTCTCGACTACGAGATCTCCAGCGACGGCACGAAGATGAACCGGAGCGACGTCGAGCCCGGCGGCACCCGCACCTACACCTGGCGCACCCACGCGCCCGGCCGCCGCCCGGACGGCACCTGGCGGTCGGGCAGCGCGGGGTACTGGCACTACCACGACCACGTCGTCGGCACCGAACACGGCACCGGCGGCATCCGCAACGGCCTCTACGGTCCGGTCGTCGTCCGCCGCAAGGGCGACGTGCTGCCGGACGCCACGCACACCATCGTCTTCAACGACATGCGGATCAACAACCGTGCGCCGCACACGGGTCCGGACTTCGAGGCCACCGTGGGCGACCGCGTCGAGTTCGTGATGATCACGCACGGCGAGTACTACCACACCTTCCACATGCACGGTCACCGCTGGGCGGACAACCGCACCGGCATGCTCACCGGTCCGGACGACCCCAGCCGGGTCGTCGACAACAAGATCGTCGGTCCGGCGGACTCGTTCGGCTTCCAGGTGATCGCGGGGGAGGGGGTCGGTGCCGGGGCGTGGATGTACCACTGCCACGTGCAGAGCCACTCCGACATGGGGATGGTGGGGCTGTTCCTGGTGAAGAAGACGGACGGCACGATTCCCGGGTACGAGCCGCACGAGCACTCCCAGCCGGCCGGGGACGCCCCGGAGCACGAGCACTGACGACGGGCGGCGGCCGGTGCGCCGGCCCCAGCCGCGCCCTCCCCGAGCATCCCGGCCGCAGGGGCCGGGAGCCGGCTCCCGCCCGGCGACCTGCCGCTATCCTGAGCGGCAGCCGCCGAGGAGGAGCCCGTGACCGAGACCGCGCCGCGTCCCACGCTGGAGGCCGTGGCCGCGCGGGCCGGGGTCTCCCGGGCCACCGTCTCCCGCGTGGTCAACGGAGCGCACGGGGTGCGGGACGCGCTGGCCGAGCGGGTCCGGCGTGCCGTGGAGGAGCTCGGCTACGTCCCCAACCAGGCCGCCCGCAGCCTGGTGACGAGACGCCACGACGCCATCGCCGTCGTCGCCGCCGAACCGGAGACCCTGGTCTTCGCCGATCCCTACTTCGCCCAGCAGCTCCGCGGGATCAGCAAGGAGCTGACCGCCCACGACAACCAGCTCGTCCTGCTGCTCACCGAGGGCCGCGAGGACCACGCCCGCGTCGGCCGCTACCTGGCCGGCGGGCACGTCGACGGCGCCCTCGTCTTCTCGCTCCACCTCGACGACCCGCTGCCCGGCCTCGTCCGCGGCGCCGGTCTGCCGACCGTGTTCGGCGGACGGCCCGGCTGGGACGACGGCCGGGAGGACGCGCTCTACGTGGACAGCGACAACCGCGGCGGTGCCCGAGAGGCCGTACGCCACCTGGCCGGACTCGGCCGCACCCGTATCGCGCACATCGCCGGCCCGCTCGACCAGACCTCCGCCGCCGACCGGCTCGCGGGCTTCCGGGACGTCCGGGTGGACGCCGGCCCGGGCCTGGTCGCGCAGGGGGACTTCACGCCGGGCGGCGGTGAGCGGGCGATGCGCGAGCTGCTGGACCGGCGCCCGGACCTGGACGCCGTGTTCGCGGCCAACGACCTCACCGCGGCGGGCGCCCTGCGGGTGCTGCGCGAGCGGGGACGGCGGGTGCCGGACGACGTGGCCGTGGTCGGCTTCGACGACATGGCGCCCGTCGCCGAGCAGACCGACCCCCCGCTCACCACGGTCCGCCAGGACATCGAGGGGATGGGCCGGCTGATGGCCCGCCTGCTGCTGCGGGTGCTGGACCGCGGGACGGCGGGCGACGGCGGGGACGCCGCGGTCCACGGGGCGGGAGCCGCGCCGGGCACGGACCCCGGCGTGATCCTGCCGACCACCCTGGTCCGGCGCGCCTCCGCCTGAGCGCGCCGGACCGGGCACGCCGCTCAGCCCTGCCGCGGCGCCGGCCTGAGCACCGCGAACCGGGCGCCGTACGGGTCGGCGAGGCGGGCGAGGCGCCCGACGCCCTCGATGTCCGTCGCGGGCATCCGCACCGTGCCGCCCAGCTCCCCGGCCCGGGCGACCGTGGCGTCCGTGTCGGCGACGGCGAAGTACGGCAGCCAGTGGGCGTCCGTCTCCACCGCGTCGTCGGCGAGTGGTACGACACCGCCGAACATGCTCTCCTCACCCTCCCCGGACGGGTTCACGCACGTGTACGTCCCGGCGCCGGGGAAGGGGACGGCGGAGGTCTCCAGCCCCAGCGCCGCGTGGTAGTAGGCGGCGGCGGCCGCGACGTCCGGCGTGTACAGCTCGACCCAGCACAGGGCACCGGTCTCGCCCGCCACGCCGAGGCCGCCCAGCCGTCCCGGCTGCCAGACGCCGAACGGCACCCCGGCCCGGTCGGCGAGGATCGCCACGGTGCCCTGGTCCATCACGTCCGCCGGCCGCACGAGCACACCGCCGTGGGCCTGCTCGGAGGCCTTGGCGGTGGCCTCGGCGTCGGGGGTCTGGAAGTACACCGTCCAGGACGGCGGTCCCTGGTCCGCCGTGGTCCGCATGCCGCCGGCCGCGATCCGGCCGTCCAGCTCGAAGAAGCCGTACCCCCCGGCCTCGGGCCCCGCCGACCGGAACCGCCAGCCGAAGAGACCGCCGTAGAAGGCCGCGGCGCCGTCGAGGTCGGACGTGCCGACGTCGATCCAGTTCGGCGCGCCGGTGACGAAACGGGTGGTGAGCATCATCGCCCTCCTCGGAAGGGTCCCGTTGCCTGCACTGCCGAGTCTTCCACCGGTCACCGGCGATCGCTTCCGCGCGCCGCCGTGCGCGTCCCCCCGGGGCGGGGCGATCATCGGGGTGTCCGCCGGGGCGGCCGTCGCCCGGCCGAGGCGGCGTTGATCCCGCGTTGATCGAACGTTTTTCTCCTGCGGGCACCATCCTGCGCATGCACATCGACACGATCGCGACGCCCGACCTCACCTGGCAGCAGGAGGCGTTGTGCGCCCAGACCGGGGCCGATTTCTTCTTCCCCGAGCCCGGAAGCTCCGTGCGGGACGCGAAGCGGATCTGCGCGCTGTGCCCGATCCGCTCGGCCTGCCTGGAGTACGCGCTGAGCAACGACGAGCGCTTCGGCGTCTGGGGCGGGCTGTCGGAGAAGGAACGGCTGGCACTGCGGCGCACCGCGCGCTGAGCCGGACCGGCCAGCGCCCGCGCCGGACACCCCCGACGCACCGGGGCCCCGGGCGGTGTCGTCACCGCCCGGGGCCCCGCGCAGTGCCCGCACCGGACCTCGCGGACCGGCCGGGCGGGACGCCGTCGGGTCAGCCCGCGGCGCGCGCCGCCATCCGGGCCTTGCGCGCCGCCAGCTTCTCGTCGAACTTGGCGGCCTCCGCGTCGAGCCCGCCCATGTACAGGCCGAGCTCCTCCTGGGCCCGCTGCCCCTCGGGGCCGAGGCCGTCGATCTCCATGATCTTCAGGAAGCGCAGCACGGGCTGGATCACGTCGTCGTGGTGGATGCGCAGGTTGTAGACCTCGCCGATGGCCATCTGGGCCGCGGCGCGCTCGAAGCCGGGGATGCCGTGGCCGGGCATCCGGAAGTTCACGACCACGTCCCGCACCGCCTGCATCGTCAGGTCGGGCGCGAGGTCGAAAGCGGCCTTGAGCAGGTTCCGGTAGAAGACCATGTGCAGGTTCTCGTCGGTCGCGATGCGGGCCAGCATGCGGTCGCAGACCGGGTCGCCGGACTGGTGGCCGGTGTTGCGGTGGGAGATGCGGGTGGCGAGCTCCTGGAAGGCCACGTACGCCACCGAGTGCAGCATCGAGTGCCGGTTGTCCGACTCGAAGCCCTCGCTCATGTGGGACATGCGGAACTGCTCCAGCTTGTCCGGGTCGACGGCGCGCGAGGCGAGCAGGTAGTCGCGCATCACGATGCCGTGCCGGCCCTCCTCGGCGGTCCAGCGGTGCACCCAGGTGCCCCAGGCGCCGTCGCGGCCGAAGAGGGAGGCGATCTCGTGGTGGTAGCTGGGCAGGTTGTCCTCGGTCAGGAGGTTCACCACCAGGGCGATCCGGCCGATCTCGGTGACCTGGGACTGCTCCTTCTCCCAGGCCTCGCCGTCCTCGAAGAGCCCCGGGAAGTTGCGGGCGTCGCTCCACGGCACGTACTCGTGCGGCATCCAGTCCTTGGCGACCTTCAGATGCCGGTTGAGTTCGGTCTCGACCACTTCCTCCAGGGCCTGCAGCAGCCGGGCGTCGGTCCAAGCGGCGGAAGTGCCGAGGTGCGGGGAAGTGATCGTCACGGGTACTCCAGGGGGACGTGCGACAGAGCGGATGGTGAACCGGCGAGCGGTGCCGGGAACCTACGGGATCGTAGGCTACGAAACCGTAGGTTACGAGACCGTAGGTTAAACGCACTGTAAAGGCCGCTGATCAGCCGCTGTCCACCGGGGTGTGGCGCGGCCCGACCCGCAGGTCCTGGGCCGAACGGGTGAAAGGCGGTGCGCCGACGGGCCATCATGCAGTGCCGGCGCCCGCGCGCGGAACCCCCGGAGGCGTCCGGTGACGCCTCCGGGGGTCCCGCCCCGGCCGGAACGCCTCCGTCAGCCGGCCCGCTGTCCCGCGGCCGGGCCCGCCTCCCGCGTGACGTCCCTCAGCTCTCCCTCCTCCAGCAGCAGCCGGCGCGTGATGCCGAGCGAGTCCAGGAACGGCATGTCGTGACTGGCCACGATCAGCGCCCCCTCGTACGACTCCAGGGCCGTGGTGAGCTGCCGGACGCTCGCCATGTCCAGGTTGTTCGTCGGCTCGTCCAGCAGGAGCAGCTGGGGTGCGGGTTCGGCCAGCATCAGCGCGGCCAGGGTGGCCCGGAAGCGTTCGCCGCCGGACAGCGTGGCCGCCTTCCGGTCGGCCCGGGCGCCCCGGAACAGGAAGCGGGCCAGGCGCGCCCGGACCCGGTTGCCGGTCACGCCCGGCGAGAGACGGGCCACGTTCTCGGCGACGGTCAGTTCGTCGTCCAGGACGTCGAGCCGCTGCGGCAGGAACCGCAGCGGGACGTGCGCGGTCGCCTCGCCCGACACCGGTTCCAGCTCGCCGGCGATCGTGCGCAGCAGCGTGGTCTTGCCCGCGCCGTTGCGCCCGGTCAGCGCGATCCGCTCGGGCCCGTGCAGGTCCAGACCGCCCCGCACCCGCGCGCCGTACACGAGCTCCAGGTCCCGCAGGGTGAGCACCGTCCGGCCCGGCGGGACGGCGGTGTACGGCAGGTCGACGCGGATCTCGTCGTCGTCCCGCACGGCTTCCACCGCGTCGTCGAGTCGCTCCTTCGCCTCGGCGAGTTTCTCCTCGTGCATGATGCGGTACTTCCCGGCCGACTCCTGGGCGGTGCGCCTGCGCATCCTCATCACCGCCCGGGGCTCGCGCTTGGTGTCGTACATCTTCTGCCCGTACCGCCTGCGCCGGGCCAGGACGACATGGGCGTCGGACAGTTCGCGCCGCTGTCTGCGCAGGTCGGCCTCGGCGACCCGCACCATGCGTTCGGCCGCCTCCTGCTCGACGGCCAGGGCCTCCTCGTAGGCGGAGAAGGTGCCGCCGTACCGGGTGATCCCGCCGGCCCGCAGGTCTGCGACCTGGTCGACGAGCTCGAGGAGCTCACGGTCGTGGCTGACCACGACCATCACCCCCGGCCAGGAGGCGACGGCCGCGTACAGCCGCCTGCGGGCGTACAGATCCAGGTTGTTGGTGGGCTCGTCCAGCAGCAGGACGTCCGGCCGGCGCAGCAGCAGGGCCGCCAGCCGGAGCAGGACGGACTCGCCGCCTGACACCTCGCCGATGGTGCGGTCCAGCGCCACGTGGCCGAGGCCGAGCTCGCCGAGCGTGGCCAGCGCGCGCTCCTCGACGTCCCAGTCGTCGCCGACGGCCTCGAAGTGCTCCTCGGACACGTCACCGGCCTCGATGGCGTGCAGCGCGGCCCGCCGCGCGGCGATGCCGAGCACCTCGTCGACCCGCAGGCCGGTGTCGAGCGTGACGTTCTGCGGGAGGTGGCCCACCTCGCCGGCCACCCGGACGGTGCCGTCGGCGGGGACGAGCCGCCCGGCGATCAGCTTCAACAGGGTGGACTTGCCGGACCCGTTGACGCCGACGAGTCCGGTCCGGCCGGGGCCGAACGAGGCGTCGAGACCCTCGAAGACGGAGGTGCCGTCGGGCCAGGAGAAGGAGAGGGCCGTACAGGTGATGGAAGCGGTCATGCGAAGTCTCCGCGGTTGCTCGATGCGGTCAGGGGCAAACGCGTATCGAGACACCGGAAGGCGGCGGCCGCCGCAGGGCGGGGAAGGGAGGAGTCCGCCGGCGGCGGGCATGAGAAATGCCCTGTTCCGCCAGGGACGGCTCGAACGCCGAGGCCGCACGCGACGTGCACCCACGCTGGGCGGGTGACGCGGTGTCTCAGAACCTCAGACGAACAACGTCCTTCTCCGATCGGCGGCAACAGAAGCGTTGTACACCGTAGGAGCGCCCGATCCGGGCTGTCAACGCATTTACCGCCGAGCCGGTCCCACAGCCCCGAGGAGGCCCTCGTGCCCAACGGCCCACTCTCCCCGCCGTCCCGGCTCTGCCTGCTGGCCTGGAACCCGGCGCGGCCCGGGAGTGCCGACACGGCGCGGCTGCACCACCTGGTGCGCGCCGGCGCCCTCACCGAACTCGCCCGGCGCGGCCTGCTCACCGACGACGACGGCATCGCCACGCCCGTCGACCCCGACTCCCGCACCGGTGACGCCGTCCTCGACGGACTGCTGGACCTCGTCCGCGAGTCCGTGCCGCGCCGCTGGCGGGCGTGGGTGCGGCCGTACGCGCGTGTCACCTTCGACGCCGTCCGGGAGCAGCTCGTGGCCGACGGGTACCTGCGGGCGGAGAAGAAGCGGGTGCTCGGGGTGTTCCCCTCCGTGGACCACGTCCTGGCCCGGGTCGCCGCGGCGCAGGCCCTGCGCGAGGAGGCGCGGGACGTCCTGGAGGGCCCGCTGCCGGCCGGGGAGGTCTCCGGGCGGGACGCGATCGTCGTCGCGCTGGCGGCCTCCGCCGAACTGCGTGCCCTGGGGCCCGTGGGGGACCGGGTGCGAAGGGAGGGCCGGATCGAGGAGCTGACCGCGCGCGGCGCGGCGGGGACGCCCGGCCTGGGGAAGGTGCTGCGGGAGGTGCGGGCGGAGGTGAGCGCGGAGACGGCGCGCGCGGTGGCCACCGCGGGCCGCTGACGGACGTCGGCGGGGGACGGGCCCGGCCCCCGCCCGGGACCGCTCGTCTCGGCCGCGCGGCGCGCGCCGGCCGGCCGGTCCGCTCAGCAGGTTCCGCGCATCAGCTCCGCCAGGTCGTGGTCCAGGTCCAGTTGCAGATGCTCCAGGCCCACCGGGACCAGTTCACTGGTGGCCTGCAGGAACCGGCGCAGCTCGCCGGAGCGGACGTGGACGACGGCGGTGCCCTCGGGGGCGTGGAACTCCAGGACGGTGCGGTCGTACCCGTAGGGCCGCACGCGCACGTCACCGTGGCCGTCGGGTTCCTGCATCCCGGCGATGAGCAGCTCGCGGGAGAAGGTCCAGCACACGTCCACGCCCTCCAGCGTGGCCGGGGCCGGGAAGCTCATGCGGACGGCGAACGGATCGCTGCGGTCGTAGTGCAGCGTGGCGGGAATGCTCGGCATACGCGGCGCGGCAGCGACGAGACGCGCCTCGACGGGCTGCTCGATGACGGTGGACAACGCCTTGCTCCCTCGTGACGGCTGGACGGGCTTCCGGGGGTGGTACGGGCCGGGCACTGGAAGAGACGACGGAATCAGCCAATCCGTGCACACGATGTGCGAGTGACCTCTGTCACCGCCTTCATGCACCCGAGTGACAAGACTCTCCTCGGTAGTCGCACAAGCCACTTGCGGCCGCCGCGCCACGCGCCCGTCCGCTGCCCCGCCCGGCGGAGCTCCGGACGCCGGGCAGGGTGTTCGTCCGTAACGTGGGTATCCGTTCGCTGAACGCGAGAGGAAGTGAGCGGACATGCCACGTGGTTCGAGCCCCAAGCGGGAGCGGCAGTACGAACACATCAAGGAGAGCGCCGAGGACCGTGGCGAGAGCACCGGCCGGGCGAAGGAGATCGCGGCCCGGACGGTGAACAAGGAGCGTGCGCAGTCGGGCGAGTCGAAGACCGCCAGCCGTACGTCCACGCAGGACAAGTCGCCGAGCAGGCGCGGCGGACAGCGCTCCGGGTCCCGGCAGGGCGCCCAGGGCCCCACCTTCGACCAGCTCTACCAGGAGGCCAAGCGCCGTGACATCAGCGGCCGTTCGAACATGAACAAGGGCGAGCTGCGGCGCGCGCTCGGCAAGTGAGCCGCGTCCGCCCTAACCGGGCGTCTCCCGGTAGCGCTCCAGCGCCGGGGCCGTCTTCGTGGCGACGAACTCGGTGACGCGGTACGCGCACACGCCCGCCTCGACGAAGGGATCGCCCGCGGTGATCTCCTCGATCCGTGCCCGGTCCTCCGCGACGGCGATGATCACTCCGCCGTTGCGGGGTTCCTGGCGCCCGGAGGCCAGGAACACCCCCTGTTCGTACAGGGCGTCGAGCCAGGCCACGTGAGCCGGCAGCACGGCGTCGACCGCTTCGAGCGGCGCGGTGTAGGACAGCTCCAGTACGAACATGACCGGGAGCCTACTCCCGGGGTCCCGTAGGCTTGCGGCCACCATGACGACCGTGACCGCGCAGACCCCCGCCGACTGGCCCACGACGGAGGAACGGGCCCGCGCCGTCCAGGACGAACTGCGGGCCCGGGTGGTGCTCGACGAGCCGGGCCCGCCCCCGGGCTCGGGACGGGTGACCGGCGTGGACGTCGCCTACGACGACGAGCGGGACGTCGTCGCGGCGGCCGCCGTCGTCCTCGACGCGGCGACCCTCGCCGTGGTCGCCGAGGCCACCGCCGTCGGCCGGATCTCCTTCCCCTACGTGCCCGGCCTGCTCGCCTTCCGCGAGATCCCCACCGTCCTCGCCGCTCTCGCCGCCCTGCCCTGCCCGCCCGGCCTGGTCGTCTGCGACGGCTACGGACTGGCCCATCCGCGCCGCTTCGGCCTCGCCAGTCACCTCGGCGTGCTCACCGGACTGCCCACGATCGGCGTCGCCAAGAACCCGTTCACCTTCACCCACGACGACCCCGGGGCTCAGCGCGGCAGCGCGTCCCCGCTGCTCGCCGGTGCCGAGGAGGTCGGGCGCGCGCTGCGCACGCGCCACGGGGTCAAGCCGGTCTTCGTCTCCGTCGGCCACCGCGTGAGCCTCGACAACGCCTGTGCGCACACACTGGCGCTGACCCCCGCCTACCGCCTGCCGGAGACGACCCGCAGGGCGGACGCCCTGTGCCGCGCCGCCCTGCGGGATGCCACCTACTGGGCCCGGTCCTCGACGCTCCAGCGGCCCACCTCCCCGTACCGCGAGTCGTAGACCGCCGAGCCGTCGCCCGGGCGCAGTGCGTAGTGCCGCAGGTTGCCTCCCCAGTACCGCAGGATCCGCTGGACCTCACCCACCGGGTCCGCGGCGACCGCGCCGTCGTCCAGATCCACCTCGAGCAGGAACTTCGTCATGCCTCAATCGTTTCACTGAACTTCCCTGTGGCACTTGGGCCCACGGCGCCGCAGGTGAGGAGTGAGAGAGGCCGCCAAAGTCTCAAAGCGGGTGGATGCCAGGGGTCAGCGTGCGGCGGCCACCCGGAAGGCGATGCCCGCGGTCCGCAGCCGCTGGGTGAGCGCGTCGCCCATCGCCACCGCCGTGGTGACCTGACCGGCCGTCGCCGGCAGGTCGTCGAGGGCGAGGGACAGTGCGGCCTCGGCGAACATCTTCGCCGTCTCGTCGTACCCGGGATCACCGCCCGCGACCTCGGTGAACACCCGGCGGCCACCGCCCTCGCCCACGAAGCGGACCCGGAACCAGCTCCTCGCGCGCTTCTGCGGGCTCGGTCCGTCACCCGGTGCGAGCAGGCCGGACAGGCGGCGCCGCACCGGCGGGACCTGCGCGGCGGCCACCAGCGCGCCGAGTGCCGTCACCGAGCCCACCGCGACGGGCAGATGCCGGACGGCCGCGTAGTGCCGGTAGCGGAAGTCGGGGCCGTACCGGTCGAGTGCCTTGGCGGAGCGGCGCACGATCTGCGGGTCGACGGTCGGCAGCGGCAGCGCCCAGGCCCCCACCTCACCGGCGTACCGCGGGGCGCCCGTCGGCGTCACCGCCCGGCGGCCCACCAGCCGCGGCTCGTGCCGGCGCCGTTCCCGCGCCGCGTCCCGCATCTGCCGGCCGCGTGCGAACTGGCCCAGTGCGGAGGCGAACGTGCCGCCGGAGAAGGCGGCACCGGCGGTCACGAAGCCGTCCACGGTCAGCGGCACGCCCTCCGGCAGCTGCCGCACCGTGAAGTACACGCCCAGGTCGTGGGGTACGGAGTCGAAGCCGCACGCGTGCACCAGACGCGCTCCCGTCTCCCGGGCACGTGCGTCGTGCCGCACGTACATGAGGTCCACGAACTCGGGCTCGCCGGTCAGGTCCAGGTAGTCCGTGCCGGTGTCCGCGCAGGCGGCGACGAGCCCCTCGCCGTACCGGATGTACGGGCCCACCGTCGAGGCGACCACGCGTGCCTGCTCGGCGAGCGCGCGCAGGGAGGCGGGGTCGGTCACGTCCGCCCGCAGCATGCCGACGTCCGTGCCGCCGGGCAGCCGCTCGGCGAGCCGGCGCAGCCTGCCCTCGTCGCGGCCGGCGATCGCCCAGCTCAGTCCCTCCGGTGCGTGCGCGGCGAGGTACTCCGCGGTGAGCTCGCCGACGAATCCCGTCGCCCCGAAGAGGACGATGTCGTACGGCCGGTCCGACCTTTTTAGCCTGCTCATGACACTCCTTCGCCACCGTCCGGCATCCCGTCGGTGTCACTCGGCGGCCTCGCCGGCACCCCTGGGCCCACAGCACGCGCCGTCGCCGGTGGCTGAGGCTAGCGTGAGGAGTGCCGGGCCCGGCGACGCGCCTGCCCCATAATTGGCTAAGCGCTTGCTCGTCAGGTCTTGTGCCGAGTGGAACACGTTCTTAGCATCGCTGGTGTTACATCAGTTGTGTCACAGAGCTTGGGGGCTCGATGACGGAGGCGAAGACGCCGGGTGACGGCCCGCTCAGCGGCGTGCGCGTGGTCGAACTGGCCGCCATCGGCCCCGGGCCCTTCGCCGCCATGCTCCTCGCCGACCTCGGCGCCGACGTGGTCCGCGTCGACCGGCCCGGCGGACCCGGCCTCGCCATCGACCCCGCCCTCGACGTCACCAACCGCAACAAGCGCTCGGTGGTCGTCGACCTCAAGGCGCCCGACGGTCCGGCCCGCGTCCTCGACCTCGCCGAACGCGCCGACGTCCTGATCGAGGGCTACCGCCCCGGAGTCGCCGAGCGCCTCGGCGTCGGCCCCGGGCCCTGCCACGCCCGCAACCCGCGCCTGGTCTACGGGCGCATGACCGGCTGGGGCCAGGACGGCCCCCTCGCCCAGCGGGCCGGCCACGACATCGGATACATCGCCCTCACCGGAACCCTAGGCATGATCGGCGCCCCCGACGGAGCGCCGGCGGTCCCCGCCAACCTGCTCGGCGACTACGCGGGCGGCTCGCTCTACCTGGTCGTCGGCATCCTCGCCGCCCTGCACCACGCCCGCGCGACCGGCACCGGCCAGGTCGTCGACGCGGCCATCGTGGACGGCGCCGCCCACCTCTCCGCGATGATCCACGGCATGCTCGCCGCCGGCGGCTGGCAGGACCGGCGCGGCAGCAACCTCTTCGACGGCGGCGCCCCCTTCTACGGCACCTACGAGACGGCCGACGGCGGGTACATGGCGGTCGGCGCCCTGGAGGCCCGCTTCTACGCCGAGTTCCTGGAGCGGCTCGGCATGCCGGACCAGGTGCCGTCCCGCGACGACCCGGCGTGCTGGAGCGAGCTGCGCGAGGCGATCGCCGCCCGCTTCAAGGCCCGCACCCGGGACGAGTGGACGGCCGTCTTCACGGACTCCGACGCCTGCGTGGCCCCCGTCCTGTCACTGCGCGAGGCCCCGCACCACCCGCACCTCGCCGCCCGCGGCACCTTCACCGACCACGGCGGCATCACCCAGCCGGCCCCCGCGCCCCGCTTCTCGGCGACCCCCACCGCCGTCCGTACCGGACCCGCCCGGCCGGGCGCCGACGCGGAGGCCGTCGCCCGCGACTGGGACCTGCCCCGCACCCAACAGCAGAACAGCCCCGCGAACCCTCAGTGAAAGGCCTGCCAGTGAGCACCGAAGCGTACGTGTACGACGCGATCCGCACCCCGCGCGGACGCGGCAAGGCGAGCGGCGCCCTGCACGGCACCAAGCCCGTCGACCTGGTCGTCGGCCTGATCCACGAGATCCGCGCCCGCTTCCCCGGCCTCGACCCGTCGGCCGTGGACGACATCGTGCTCGGCGTGGTCGGCCCGGTCGGCGACCAGGGCTCCGACATCGCCCGCATCGCCGCCATCGCCGCCGGACTTCCCGACACGGTGGCCGGCGTCCAGGAGAACCGCTTCTGTGCCTCGGGTCTGGAGGCCGTCAACATGGCGGCCATGAAGGTCCGCTCCGGCTGGGAGGACCTGGTCCTGGCCGGTGGCGTCGAGTCCATGTCCCGGGTGCCGATGGCCTCGGACGGCGGCGCCTGGTTCAACGACCCGATGACCAACCTCGCCACCAACTTCGTCCCGCAGGGCATCGGCGCCGACCTGATCGCCACCATCGAGGGCTTCTCCCGCCGCGACGTCGACGAGTACGCGGCCCTCTCCCAGGAGCGCGCGGCCACGGCGTGGAAGGAGGGCCGCTTCGAGCGGTCCGTCGTGCCGGTGAGGGACCGCAGCGGCCTCACCGTCCTCGACCACGACGAGCACCTGCGGCCCGGCACCACCGCCGACTCCCTGGCGAAGCTCAAGCCGTCCTTCGCCGACATCGGCGAACTCGGCGGCTTCGACGCCGTCGCGCTGCAGAAGTACCACTGGGTGGAGAGGATCGACCACGTCCACCACGCGGGCAACTCCTCCGGCATCGTCGACGGCGCGTCGCTGGTCGCCATCGGCTCCAAGGAGGTCGGCGACCGCTATGGGCTGACCCCGCGCGCCCGGATCGTCTCCGCCGCCGTGTCCGGTTCCGAGCCCACGATCATGCTGACCGGGCCCGCCCCCGCTACCCGCAAGGCCCTCGCCAAGGCCGGGCTGACCATCGACGACATCGACCTGGTCGAGATCAACGAGGCGTTCGCGGCGGTCGTCCTGCGGTTCGTCAAGGACATGGGGCTGTCGCTGGACAAGGTCAACGTCAACGGCGGCGCCATCGCGCTGGGTCACCCGCTCGGCGCCACCGGCGCGATGATCCTCGGCACCCTCGTGGACGAACTGGAGCGCCAGGACAAGCGGTACGGCCTCGCCACCCTGTGCGTGGGCGGCGGCATGGGCATCGCCACCATCGTCGAGCGCATCTGACCCCCTCCCGACGGATCACCTGGAGCACCCCCTCATGACCACCGAGTCCACCACCATCCGCTGGGAGCAGGACGACACCGGCGTCGTCACCCTCGTCATCGACGATCCCGACCAGTCCGCCAACACCATGAACGCCGCGTTCCGGGCGTCCCTCGCGGCCGTCGCCGACCGCCTGGAGGCCGAGAAGGACGCGATCCGCGGCGTCATCGTCACCTCCGCCAAGAAGACCTTCTTCGCCGGCGGCGACCTGCGCGACCTGATCCGGGTCACCCCCGAGACCGCGCAGGACCTCTTCGACGGCGGCATGGCGATCAAGCGCGACCTGCGCCGCATCGAGACCCTCGGCAAGCCCGTCGTCGCCGCGATGAACGGCGCCGCCCTCGGCGGCGGTTACGAGATCGCCCTCGCCTGCCACCACCGCGTCGCCCTGGACGCGCCCGGCTCCAAGATCGGCTGCCCCGAGGTCACCCTCGGCCTGCTCCCCGGTGGCGGCGGCGTCGTCCGCACCGTCCGGATGCTCGGTATCACCGACGCGCTGCTGAAGGTCCTCCTCCAGGGCACCCAGTACAGCCCGCGCCGCGCCCTGGACAACGGCCTGGTCGACGAGGTCGCCGACAGCCGCGAGGACATGCTCGCCAAGGCCCGCGCCTTCATCGACGCCAACCCGGAGTCCGCCCAGCCCTGGGACCGGCCCGGCTACCGCATCCCCGGCGGCACCCCCGCCCACCCGAAGTTCGCCGCCAACCTGCCCGCCTTCCCGGCCAACCTGCGCAAGCAGACGGCCGGCGCCCCCTACCCGGCGCCGCGCAACATCATGGCCGCCGCCGTCGAGGGCTCCCAGGTCGACTTCGAGACCGCTCAGGTCATCGAGGCCCGCTACTTCGTCGAGCTGGCCGCCGGCCAGACCGCGAAGAACATGATCCAGGCGTTCTTCTTCGATCTCCAGGCCGTCAACTCCGGTGCCAACCGCCCGAAGGACATCGAGCCGCGCAAGGTCACCAAGGTCGCCGTCCTGGGCGCCGGGATGATGGGCGCCGGCATCGCCTACTCGTGTGCCCGCGCGGGCATCGACGTCGTCCTCAAGGACGTCTCGCTGGAGGCGGCGCTCAAGGGCAGGGCCTACTCCGAGAAGCTGTGCGCGAAGGCCGTCGCCAGGGGCCGCACGAGCCAGGAGAAGGCCGACGCGCTGCTCGCCCGGATCACCCCGACCGCCGAGGCCGCCGACCTGGCGGGCTGCGACGCGGTCATCGAGGCGGTCTTCGAGGACACCTCCCTCAAGCATAAGGTGTTCCAGGAGATCCAGCACGTCGTCGCCCCCGACGCGCTGCTGTGCTCCAACACCTCCACGCTGCCCATCACCGCGCTGGCCGAGGGCGTCGAGCGCCAGGACGACTTCATCGGACTGCACTTCTTCTCGCCCGTCGACAAGATGCCGCTGGTCGAGATCATCAGGGGCGAGCGCACCGGCGACGAGGCCCTGGCCCGTGCCTTCGACCTGGTCCGGCAGATCAGGAAGACGCCGATCGTGGTCAACGACTCGCGCGGCTTCTTCACCTCCCGCGTGATCGGCCACTTCATCAACGAGGGCGTCGCCATGGTCGGCGAGGGCATCGAGCCCGCCTCGGTCGAGCAGGCCGCGGCCCAGGCCGGCTACCCGGCCAAGGTGCTCTCCCTCATGGACGAGCTGACCCTCACCCTCCCCCGGAAGATCCGCAACGAGACCAAGCGGGCCGTGGAGGAGTCGGGCGGCACCTGGACCGCGCACCCCGCCGAGGCCGTCATCGACCGCATGGTCGACGAGTTCGAGCGCCCCGGCCGCTCCGGCGGCGCCGGCTTCTACGAGTACGGCGAGGACGGCAAGCGGACCGGACTGTGGCCGGGCCTGCGCGAGCACTTCACCAAGCCGGGCTACGAGATCCCGTTCCGCGACATGCAGGAGCGCATGCTGTTCTCCGAGGCGCTGGACACCGTCCGCCTCCTGGAGGAGGGCGTGCTGACCTCCGTCGCCGACGCCAACATCGGCTCGATCTTCGGCATCGGCTTCCCCGGCTGGACCGGCGGCATCCTCCAGTACATCAACGGCTACGACGGCGGCCTGCCCGGCTTCGTCGCCCGCGCCCGGGAACTCGCCGAGCGCTACGGCGACCGGTTCACACCGCCCGCGCTGCTCGTGGAGAAGGCGGAGAACGGGGAGGTCTTCACCGACGGCCGCTGACGGTGGCCTCCCACCGACGGCGGGCGACTGAGGAACTTCTCAGCGCTCGCCGTCGGCGTCCAGCCACTCGCGCAGCTCGTCCCGCAGCGACCGCTGGAAGGTGGTCAGCAGCGCCTGCACCACGATCGGGTGCATGTGGGCGGACAGGGACCGCACGTCCCGCGCGTCGCGCTCGGTGACGGCGTCGCGCAGCAACCGCGACAGGTCGCGCGCGGCGGCCCGGGAGTGCTCGAGCAGAGAGGTGCGTGCGGCGAGGACCGTCTCGGGGGACAGGGGCACGTCGAGCAGCTCGACGCCGAGCCGGAGCAGCCCCGCGTCGACGCGGTAGGCGTCCCCGCGCCCCGCGTTCCCGTCTTCCGCGTTCCCGTCTTCCGCGTCCCCGCGCCCCGCGTCGCCGCCTTCCGCGTCCCCGTTCTTCGCGTCGCCGTCCCGCGCGACGATGTCCATCTCCGTCAGCCGGGCCACCTCGTCGTCGGTCAGCGGCCGCCCGGCCCGCCGGCCCAGCTCCTCGCGCGTGACCCGCTCCACCGTCTCCGGCGCCCAGGACGCCACCACCGCGCGGTGCAGCGCCAGGTCGTGGACCGTCAGGTCGGGCGGCAGCTGCTTCAGATACCGCTCGATCGCGGCCAGCGTCATGCCCTGGTGCTGCAACTCCTCGATCAGCGCCAGCCGGGCCAGGTGCTCCCGGCCGTACCGACCCACCCGCCGAGGGCCGATCGCGGGCGGCGGCAGCAGGCCCTTGGTGCCGTAGAAGCGGACCGTGCGCACCGTGACGCCGGCCCGCGCGGCCAGCTCGTCGATCGTGAGGGCCGGCTCCCCGGTGTCGCTCGTCGTCATGTGCAGCAGTATCGCTGTCTCACCAGTGCTGTGACACCTCATGTGCCCCACGTGAAGACGCCCGGCGGGTCCTGTGAGAAGTCACGCTCTGTGACATGAACCACCGCATGTGAACGCAGAGTCGTGGGAAGGTGCTGCACTGGTCTGTGCCGCGAAGGGTGGTGCGGGCCACGTCACTGTACGGACGACCCGGGCGCACCCCGCCCGGGCGCACCAGAGAGTGGAACCACCCGTGAGCAAGGACGCCGTCGACACGGCACAGGCCGCCGCCCATCCCCAGGCGGCCGGGACACCCGCGGACGCGGGCGACGCCGGCTACAGCAAGGACCTCAAGGCCCGCCACGTCAACATGATCGCCATCGGCGGCGCGATCGGCACCGGCCTCTTCCTCGGCGCCGGCGGCCGGCTGCGCGACGCGGGCCCGGCGCTCGCCGTCGCCTACCTGGTCTGCGGTGTCTTCGCCTTCTTCGTGGTCAGGGCGCTCGGCGAGCTCGTGCTCTACCGGCCCTCGTCCGGGTCGTTCGTGTCGTACGCGCGCGAGTTCCTCGGCGAGAAGGGCGCCTACGTCGCCGGCTGGATGTACTTCCTGAACTGGTCGACCACCGGCATCGCCGACATCACCGCGATCGCGCTGTACACGCACTACTGGAGCCTGTTCACGAGCATCCCGCAATGGGTGCTCGCCCTGGCCGCCCTCGCGGTGGTCCTGGCCGTGAACCTCATCTCGGTGAAGATCTTCGGCGAGATGGAGTTCTGGTTCGCGATCATCAAGGTCGCCACCCTGGTGGGCTTCATGCTGATCGGCATCTTCCTGCTGGCCACCCAGCACGACGTGGGCGGCTACACCCCGGGCGTCGGCATGATCACCGACCACGGCGGCATCCTCCCGCACGGCGTGATGCCCGTGGTGCTCGTGATGCAGGGCGTGATCTTCGCCTACGCGGCCCTGGAACTGGTCGGCGTGGCCGCCGGCGAGACCGCCGAGCCGGAGAAGGTCGTCCCGCGCGCGGTGAACTCGATCATGTGGCGCGTCGCCCTCTTCTACGTCGGCTCGGTCGTCCTGCTGGCCCTGCTGCTGCCCGGATCGCTCTACTCGGGTGACGAGAGCCCCTTCGTCACGGTGCTGTCCAAGGTCGGCGTCCCGGCGGCCGGCGACGTGATGAACCTCGTCGTCCTCACCGCCGCCATGTCGTCGCTGAACTCCGGCCTGTACTCCACCGGCCGCATCCTGCGCTCCATGGCGATGGCGGGCTCCGCGCCCAAATTCACCCGCGTGATGAGCCGCAGCCAGGTCCCCTACGGCGGCATCCTGCTGACCTGCGGCATCTGCGTGCTCGGCGTGGGCCTGAACTACCTGATGCCGAGCAAGGCCTTCGAGATCGTGCTGAACGTGGCCTCCCTCGGCATCATCAGCACCTGGGTGATCATCATGATCTGCCACCTGGTCTTCGTGCGCCGCGCCCGGGCCGGGCTGGTCACCCGCCCGCACTTCCGCCTGCCCGGCAGCCCGGTCACGGAGATCGCCACGGTCGCCTTCCTCGTGGCCGTGCTGTGCATGATGGGCAACGACCCCGAGATCGGCCGCTGGACCCTTCTGCTGATCCCGGTGGTCGCGCTGATGCTGGTCGTCGGCTGGTTCGGCGTCCGCCGCCGGGTGGCGCACAACGCCGACCGGGAACTGGGCCGGCTGAACGGCTAGCCGACCCGGGCCGCTGTCAGTGGCGGCCTCTACGGTGGCGTCATGTCGGAGATCGCGTACGTCCGTGGTGACGCCACCGCCCCGTCGGTGAAGGGCGTCAAGGTGATCGCCCATGTCTGCAACGACCTCGGCGGCTGGGGCAAGGGCTTCGTCCTGGCCCTGTCCCGCCGCTGGCCGGAGCCGGAGGCGGCCTACCGCGCCTGGCACCGCGACCGCGCCGCGAACGACTTCGGTCTGGGCGCCGTGCAGTTCGTCCAGGTCGAGCCCTGCACATGGGTGGCCAACATGATCGGCCAGCGCGGCACCAGGACCGGCAGCAAGGGCGTCCCGGTTCGCTACGAGGCGATCGACACCGCGCTGGGCCGCGTCGCCGCCCGGGCGGCCGAGCTGAACGCCTCCGTGCACATGCCCCGCATCGGCTGCGGCCTGGCCGGCGGAAAGTGGTCCCGCGTCGAGCCGCTCGTCACGCAGCGGCTCACCCGGCAGGGCATATCCGTGACCGTGTACGACCACGGGGACGGCGCCTGAGCGGACGCCGTCCCCGGTGCCTCAGTGCTCGTGCACGTCGTTCGTCGCGGCGATCCCCTTCCACGACCGCGGCTGCGCGGGCGCGGCCGGCGCCTTCGCGAGGGACGCCGCGCGAGCCGCCGGCGCGTCCGGCCTCGACGGCTGGAACAGCCAGGTGTCGAACAGCGCGGCCAGCGGCTTGCCGGACACCTCCTCGGCATACCGCCGGAAGTCGGCGACCGACGCGTTGCCGTAGGCGTACCGCTGCGGCCAGCCCTTCAGGACCTCGAAGAACGCCTCGTCGCCGATCTCGTTGCGCAGTGCCTGCACGGCCAGCGCGCCCCGGTCGTAGACCGCGGCGTCGAACTGGTTCTCCGGACCGGGGTCACCGGGCCGCACCGTCCAGAACGGGTCGTCGGCCGGGTGCGAGGCGTACGTGTAGTCGGCGAGCTCCTGCGCCGTGCCCTCGCCCTCGTGCTCGGACCACAGCCACTGGGCGTACCGCGCGAAGCCCTCGTTGATCCAGATGTCCTTCCAGCCGCGCACGGACACCAGGTCGCCGTACCACTGGTGGGCCAGCTCGTGGACGACGACGGACACGTTCGACCCGTTCGCGAACTGCCGCGGGCTGTAGAAGGGCCGGGTCTGCGTCTCCAGCGCGTACCCGGTGGTCGTGTTCGGCACGTACCCGCCGAGCGCGTTGTAGGGGTACGGCCCGAAGTAGCCGCTCAGCCAGTCGGCGATCTCCCCGGTCCGCTCCACGCTGGCCCGCGCCGCGCCGTCGTGGGCGCCGAGGTCCCTGCTGTAGGCGTTGACGACCGGGATGCCGCTCTCGGTCGTGCCGGTGGTGAGGTCGAACCTCCCGACCGCCAGGGTGGCGAGATACGTGGCCTGCGGCTTGTCCGAGCGCCAGTTGTACCGGGTCCAGCCGAGTCGTGAGCTGCTGGACTGGAGGGTGCCGTTGGAGATGGCCTGGGTGCCGTCCGGCACCTGCACCGACACGTCGAAGGTGGCCTTGTCGAGCGGGTGGTCGTTGCTGGGGAACCACCACCAGGCCGCCTCGGGCTCGTTCGCGCCGACGCCGCCGTCGGGGGTGCGGTGCCAGCTGGTGAAGCCGTACGCCTGCTTGGAGGACGGCACCCCGCTGTAGCGCACCACCACGGTGACGGGCGTGTCCTTGCGCAGCGGGCTCTTCGGGGTGATCACCAGCTCGTGCTCGCCCGACGTCGTGAACGACGCCTTCGCGCCGTTCACCCGCACTTCGGCCACGTCCAGCAGGAAGTCCAGGTCGAAGCGCGACAGGTCCTGCGTGGTGCGGGCCAGGATCGTCGCCGTGCCCTCCAGGCGGTCGGTCGCCGGCTGGTACTTCAGGCGCAGGTCGTAGTGGGAGACGTCGTATCCGCCGTTGCCGTAGGCCGGGTAGTAGGGATCGCCGATGCCCGGAGCGCCGGGGGAGTGGGCCGCCGCCGACGCCGGGATCGCCAGCATGAGGGAGGCGGCGCCCAGTGCGCCCGGCACGATGAATCTGCGGTGCACGAAAGCTCCAAGTCGTAAGGGTGCGCGGTCTGTTCGGAGCCTATTCAGCACCTGTGCGCCCGGTCATGTCCACGGCCACCGCGGTCACACGATCGTCATCCGGCCGTCATGGAACACCGAGGGGGCCCCGACACCCGCCGCCGGGGAGGTGAGTTCCGCGTCGCGCGTGGTAAGGGCGTACCAGAGGACTATTTTCGGCCTCACCGATGTGAAAGGTGCCGCCTGTGACGCAGGACCGATCGAGCGACGAGGAACACCATGAAAGAGGCACGCTTCCGGGTTCGGAGGCGGCCCTCCCCGGGCAGGAGAAGCACCCCCGGACCGACCGGGTCGTCTTCGGCGTCACGGCTGCCCTGACCCTCGCCTTCGTCATCTGGGGCGCCGCCTTCACCGACTCGCTGGAGAACGCCTCCAGCACCATGCTCGGTGGCCTGATGCACAACGGCGGCTGGGCGTTCATGCTGGCCGCCTCGGGCTTCGTCGTCTTCGCCCTCTGGCTCGCGGCCAGCCGTTACGGCCGGATCCACCTCGGCAGCGAGGGCGAGAAGCCCGAGTTCCGCACGGTGTCCTGGGTCGCGATGATGTTCAGCGCGGGCATGGGCATCGGCCTGATGTTCTACGGCGTCAGTGAGCCGCTGGCGCACTACACGACGCCCCCGCCGGGCACCTCCCCGGCCGACTCCGGCGACCGCATGGAGACGGCCATGGCCACCACCCTGTTCCACTGGACGCTCCACCCGTGGGCCATCTACGCGGTGGTCGGTCTCGGCATCGCCTACAGCACCTTCCGCAGGCGCCGCCGCCAGACCATCAGCGCCGTGTTCACCCCGCTCATCGGCGAGAAGAACGCCAACGGCGTCGGCGGCCGGATCATCGACATGCTCGCCATCATCGCGACCGTCTTCGGCTCCGCCGCCTCGCTCGGCCTCGGCGCCCTCCAGATCGGCTCCGGCGTGGAGAAGCTGGACTGGCTGGACAAGGTCAGCACGGGACTGCTCGTCACCATCATCGCGGTGCTGACCGTGGCGTTCGTGGCCTCCGCGATCTCCGGTGTGGAGAAGGGCATCCAGTGGCTGTCCAACACCAACATGGTGCTGGCCCTGATCCTCGCGGTGTTCGTCTTCGTCGCCGGCCCGACCATCGTGGTCCTCGACCTGGTGCCCACCTCGGTCTTCGCCTACCTCGGCGACCTGCCCCAGCTGGCCGGCCGCACGGAGGCCAGCGGCGGCAAGGGCGTCGCCGACTGGCTGGGCAGCTGGACCGTCTTCTACTGGGCCTGGTGGATCTCCTGGACGCCCTTCGTCGGCATGTTCATCGCCCGCATCAGCCGGGGCCGGACGATCCGGCAGTTCATCGGCGGCGTCATCCTCGTGCCCAGCACGGTCAGCCTGATCTGGTTCGCGATCTTCGGCGGCTCGGCGATGAAGCTGCAGGAACAGGGCCGGCTCGGCAACGACTCGACGCCCGAGGGCCAGCTCTTCGCCGTCCTCCAGGAATTCCCCGTCGCCACCGCCACCAGCCTGCTGGTGATGATCCTCGTCGGCATCTTCTTCGTCTCGGGTGCCGACGCGGCCTCGATCGTGATGGGCACCCTCTCGCAGAAGGGCGCGCTCGAACCCAGCCGCTGGGTGGTCGTGTTCTGGGGCGTGGTCACCGGTGCCGTCGCCGCGATCATGCTCCTGGTCGGCAGCGGCCAGGGCGACGCGCTGACCGGCCTGCAGAACCTGACGATCCTCGCGGCGGCGCCGTTCGTCATCGTGATGATCTTCATGTGTGTCGCCCTCATGCGCGACCTGCGCCGGGACCCGCTCATCGTGCGGGGCGAGATGGGCTCCGAGGCCGTCGAAATGGCCGTCATCGCGGGCCACGAGAAGTACGACGGCGAGTTCGAGCTCCGCATCGGCCCGGGCGCCGGCACGGAAGTGGAGGGCGACCCGATCGGCAAGCACGACGCCTGACCACCGCCGGGGCGGTCCCCGCGTCCCGCATCCGCGGGGCGGCCGGGGACCACGCCTCGCCTCGGTGGGCGAGGCGTCGCTCACGGGTCCGGACTCCGGGCGGCTCCGCCTCCGGCCGGCCGGGCCCGCCCGGAGTCCGGCAGCCCCTTCGGCCTCGCCGAGGCCAGGGCGGCTGACCGCCGGGTACCCGTCCGACCGCCCATGGGGTCCGACTGCGGGCGGTGGAGGCCGTGGCGGTCGCCCCCGCCACCTGCCCGACCGCCCATGGGGCCCGACTGGTGGCGGTGGAGGCCGGGGCCGGGCCGTCTCCGGGCCCCGGCACCCGTCCGCCCGCCCGACCGCCCGCGGCCGCAGAGCGGCGGCGGCTCCACCGGGGAGGGGCACCCCGCACCGTCCGCCGGCCCCGGCGGAGCCACCCGCGGTCCCGTCGTCAGCCTGCCGCCAGTCGCGCCGCCTCCCGGGCGCAGCCCCAGGCCACCGTCACGCCCGCGCCGCCGTGACCGTAGTTGTGCACCAGCAGCCGCCCGTCCGGCAGCCGCTCGCTCTCCAGCCGCACCGCGTCCCGCGCCGGCCGCAGCCCCACCCGGTGCTCCAGCACCCGAGCCCCGGCGATCTCCGGCCGCAGCGCGGCACACCGCCGCACGATCGCCTCCGCGACCGCCGGGTCCGGCTCCGCCGACCAGGCGTCCTCCTCGGCCGTGCCGCCCAGCACGAGCCGGCCGGGGTGCGGGAACAGGTACGCCATCTCCCCGGAGACCGGGTCGGTGGAGACCAGCCAGGTGTCGATGCCCGGGTTCTCCACCACCACCAGCTGCCCGCGCACCGGACGCACGGACGCGTCCGGCACCAGCTCCCGGGCGCCCAGCCCCGTGCAGTTGACCACCACCGGCGCCCCGACCTCCGCCAGGTCGGCCACCGCCCGCGTCTCCACCACACCGCCCGCCGCCGCCAACCGCTCCCGCAGCCATGGCAGATGAGTCGACATGTCGATCAGGGGCAGCCGCGCCCACAGCCCCGACCCGCCGTACTCGTCGGCGCGCGCCGGACGGAGCCCCGGCAGCCGCGCGGTCGCCCATCCGTCGACCTCGGCCGGTTCCGTCTCGCCCAGCACCCCCTCGACCACGCGGACGCCCGTCCCCTCGGGTCGCGCCGCGAGTTCCTCGTACACGTCCAGGGAGCGCAGCGCCCATTCCCGCGCCAGCGCCACCGGTTCGATGCGGTACGGCCACCACAGCGCGCCCGCGACCGCTGAGGTGGTGCGCTCGACGGGCTCCCGCGTCCACACCCGCACCCGCCGGCCGCGCTCGGCGAGCACGACGGCCGTCGTCAGCCCGATCACACCGCCGCCGACCACGACGACCTCGTCACCCAGTTCGTTTTCCACACCGGGACGATAGGCCCTCGCCGCCCGGGAACGTCAGGGCGTGCACAGCCGAACGACGCCGGCTGCCCCGCCCGACGGCGGCCGGCCGCGCGGCAGGGCGCGGTTAGGATCGACGGTCTGATGACTGCCACCCTCGTCGCCAAGAACCTCGCCGCCGGCCACGGCGACCGCTCCCTGTTCACCGGGCTCGACCTCGTCGTCGCCCCCGGCGACGTGATCGGACTCGTCGGGGCCAACGGCGCCGGCAAGTCCACCCTCCTGCGGATGCTCGCCGGCCTCACCACCCCTGAGCAGGGCGAGCTGCGCCTGTCCCCGCCGAGCGCCACCGTCGGCCACCTCCCGCAGGAGCCGGAGCGCCGGCCCGGCGAGACCGTCCGGGCGTTCCTCGCCCGCCGCACCGGCGTCACCGAGGCCCAGCGCGCCATGGACGAGGCCACCGAGGCGCTGGTCGAGGGCGCCCCGGGCGCCGACGACGCCTACGCGACCGCCCTGGAACGCTGGCTCGCCCTCGGGGGCGCCGACCTCGACGACCGTGCGGAGGAGACCGCCGCCGCGCTGGGCCTCACGGTGGGCCTGGACCAGCCGATGACGTCCCTGTCCGGCGGCCAGGCGGCGCGGGCGGGCCTCGCCTCGCTCCTGCTGTCCCGCTACGACGTCTTCCTGCTCGACGAGCCGACCAACGACCTGGACCTGGACGGCCTGGAGCGCCTCGAGCGCTTCGTGACCGGCCTGCGCGCCGGCACCGTCGTCGTCAGCCACGACCGCGAGTTCCTCACCCGCACCGTCACCAAGGTCCTGGAACTGGACCTGGCCCAGCGGCAGATCAACCTCTACGGCGGCGGCTACGAGGCCTACCTGGAGGAACGCGAGGTGGCCCGCCGGCACGCCCGCGACGAGTACGAGGAGTACGCCGACAAGCGCGCGGCGCTCCAGGACCGGGCGCAGATGCAGCGCACCTGGATGGACAAGGGCGTCAAGAACGCCCGGCGCAAGGCGGGCAACGACAACGACAAGATCGGCCGCAAGTTCCGCAGCGAGGCCAGCGAGAAGCAGGCGGCCAAGGCCCGCCAGACCCAGCGCATGATCGAACGCCTCGACGTCGTCGAGGAGCCGCGCAAGGAGTGGGACCTGCGCATGGAGATCGCGTCGGCGCCGCGCTCCGGCGCGGTGGTCGCCACGCTGCGCGACGCGGAGGTCCGGCGCGGCGACTTCACGCTCGGCCCGGTCTCCCTCCAGATCGACTGGGCGGACCGCGTGGCGGTCACCGGAGCCAACGGCGCGGGCAAGTCCACACTCCTCGGCGCCCTCCTGGGCCGCGTCCCGCTCGACGCCGGGCACGCGGCGCTGGGCTCGGGCGTCCTGCTCGGCGAGGTGGACCAGGCACGCGCGCTGTTCCACGGGCCCGAGTCCCTGCTGGACGCCTTCCGCACGGCGACACCGGACACCGAGCCGGCCGACATCCGCACCCTGCTGGCCAAGTTCGGCCTCAAGGCGGACCACGTCGTGCGTCCGGCGTCGACCCTCTCCCCGGGCGAACGCACGAGGGCCGCCCTGGCCCTCCTCCAGGGCAGGGGCGTCAACCTCCTGGTCCTCGACGAGCCGACCAACCACCTGGACCTGCCGGCCATCGAGCAGCTGGAAGCGGCCCTCGACGCCTACGAGGGCACCCTCCTCCTGATCACCCACGACCGTCGCATGCTGGACGCCCTCCACGTCACCCGCCGCCTGGAAGTGACGGACGGCAAGGTCACGGAAAGCCGCCCGTAGCCGCGGGCAGTCGTGCCTCAACCCAGTGCCTGAACGGCCTGGGAGGTCGCCAGGGGCGGCACGGGTGGGCGCGGCGGCGGCACCCGGCAAGCGCCGGTCCGCCGCGCCCACCCCGAGCCACGGCGTCGCGCGACTACGCCAGCCCGGCCCGCCGCAGCGCGTCCGCCATCGCCCCGTTGGAGGGAGCCGGCGCGGCCGACGACCGCCCCTTCCCCCCGGACGGCTGCCGCTGCTGCCGCTGCCGGGGCGGCTTCCCGCCGCGCTCCCGCTTCTGCTCCGTCTGCGGGGCGGCCTCGTCGTCCAGCCGCAGCGTCAGCGAGATCCGCTTGCGCGGGATGTCGACGTCCAGCACCTTCACCTTCACGATGTCCCCGGGCTTCACCACGTCCCGCGGGTCCTTCACGAACGTCTTCGACATCGCGGACACGTGCACGAGCCCGTCCTGGTGCACGCCGACGTCGACGAACGCCCCGAAGGCGGCCACGTTCGTGACGACGCCCTCCAGGACCATCCCGGACGCCAGGTCGGAGATCTTCTCCACGCCCTCCTTGAAGGTGGCGGTCTTGAACGCCGGCCGCGGGTCGCGCCCCGGCTTCTCCAGTTCCTTCAGGATGTCGCTCACCGTCGGCAGGCCGAACTTGTCGTCCACGAACTCCGCCGGCCGCAGCGACCGCAGCACCGAGGTGTTGCCGATCAGCCCGGCCACCTCCTGCCCGGCGGTCTTCACCATCCGCCGCACCACCGGGTAGGCCTCGGGGTGCACGCTGGACGAGTCCAGCGGGTCGTCGCCGCCCCGGATCCGCAGGAAGCCCGCGCACTGCTCGTACGCCTTCGGCCCGAGCCGCGACACCTTCTTCAGCTCGGTCCGCGAGCGGAACGGCCCGTTCGCGTCGCGGTGCGCCACGATGTTCTCGGCGAGCCCGGAGGTGATGCCGGAGACACGGGCCAGCAGCGGCGCGGAGGCCGTGTTGACGTCCACGCCCACGCCGTTCACACAGTCCTCGACCACCGCGTCCAGCGAGCGCGACAGCTTCACCTCGGACAGGTCGTGCTGGTACTGGCCGACGCCGATCGACTTCGGGTCGATCTTCACCAGCTCGGCCAGCGGGTCCTGGAGGCGCCTGGCGATCGACACGGCGCCGCGCAGCGACACGTCCATGTCGGGCAGTTCCTGCGAGGCGAAGGCGGACGCCGAGTACACCGAGGCGCCCGCCTCGGACACCATCACCTTGGTGAGCTTCAACTCCGGGTGCTTGGTGATGAGTTCACCAGCGAGCTTGTCGGTCTCGCGGGACGCCGTGCCGTTGCCGATCGCGACCAGCTCGACCGCGTGCTCCTTCGCCAGCCGTGCCAGCCTGGCGATCGCCTCGTCCCACCGGTTGGCGGGGACGTGGGGGTGGATCACGTCCGTGGCCACGACCTTGCCGGTCGCGTCGATCACGGCGACCTTGACACCGGTGCGGAAGCCCGGGTCCAGGCCGAGCGTCGCACGCGTCCCGGCCGGGGCGGCCAGCAGCAGGTCGCGCAGGTTGGCGGCGAAGACGTTCACCGCCTCGTCCTCGGCGGCCGTGCGCAGCCGCAGCCGCAGATCGATGCCGAGGTGGACCAGGACCCGCGTGCGCCAGGCCCAGCGGACCGTGTCCGCGAGCCACTTGTCACCGGGCCGCCCGCGGTCGGCGATCCCGTACCTGCTCGCGACGATCGCCTCGTACGACGACGGCCCGTCGGTGGGCTCCTCGGGCTCCAGGACGAGGTCGAGGACGTCCTCCTTCTCGCCGCGCAGCATCGCGAGGATCCGGTGCGAGGGCAGCTCGGTGAAGGGCTCGGTGAAGTCGAAGTAGTCGGCGAACTTGGCGCCGGCCTCCTCCTTGCCCGCCTTCACCTTGGCGGCGAGCCGTCCGCGCACCCACATCCGCTCGCGCAGCTCACCGATCAGGTCGGCGTCCTCCGAGAACTTCTCGGTCAGGATCGCCCGGGCGCCGTCCAGGGCGGCCTGCGGATCGGCCACCCCCTTGCCGGCGTCGACGAACGCGGCGGCCGCGGAGAGCGGGTCCACCGACGGGTCGCCGAGCAGCCCCTCGGCCAGCGGCTCAAGACCGGCCTCCCGCGCGATCTGCGCCTTCGTGCGCCGCTTGGGCTTGAACGGCAGGTAGATGTCCTCCAGGCGGGCCTTGGTCTCCGCCTCCAGGATCCGGGCCCGGAGCTCCTCGGTGAGCTTGCCCTGCTCGCGCACCGAGTCGAGGATCGCGGAACGCCGCTCCTCCAGCTCCCGCAGATAGCGCAGCCGTTCCTCGAGCGTGCGCAGCTGCGCGTCGTCGAGCATCTCGGTCGCTTCCTTGCGGTAGCGGGCGATGAAGGGCACCGTCGAGCCGCCGTCGAGCAGCTCCACCGCGGCCTTCACCTGCCGCTCCCGTACGCCGAGCTCCTCGGCGATCCTGCTTTCGATGGACCTCACGTCGATGGACGCGCTGGATCCGGGTGTCGTCACGATCCCGTACCGCCTTCTCACAGAGGTTGCGCGGCAATTGTGGCAGGTGACGACGACAATCGGGGATCAGGGCGCCGCCCGGCCCCGTCGCGGCCGGACGGCACGGCGACGGGGCATCAGGCCCTGCGGGCCGAGGACGAGGCCCCGCCGAACAGCCGGGCCACCGCCCGGAACGGAAGCGTGACGACGGTGGCGACGGCGCCACCGATCTGGCGCAGGACGTCTGCGATGGCACGGAACACGTGAAGCCCCTTTCCTACTCCCGGCCCCTCCGGCCGGGAGTAGTACAGGTACCTCGGGATCGGCCCCGCATGCCCCGTGCGCACGGACCGGGGGCTCAGCGCTTGCCGAGCAGGTCCGCCGGGAAGGCGCCGGCACCGAGTGCCCTGCGCGCGAAGACCGCCCCCAGCTCCGTCAGACGTGCCACGCCCTCCGCGCCCAGGTGCGCGTACGGGGCGTCGTCCATCCGGTCCGTCTCGCGCTCGATGCCGTCGCGCAGGGCGACGCCCCGCTCGGTCAGCTCACCGGCGTCGTCGAGCACCCCGCGCTCCCGCAGCCGGTCCGACGCCGCGTCCCACTCCTCCTGGTTCCAGCCACGGGTGGTGAAGACCCACTTCGGCGTCATGCCCCGGCCGGTCGCGGTGTGCGTCACCAGCGCCTCCAGGCCGTCGAGGCCCGCGGCCAGCAGCGCGGCGACGTGCCCGTCGCCCCGGTGCTCGCGCAGCAGGGTCGCCGCGTGCCACAGCGCGAGGTGCGGATCGCCGGGCACGGGCAGGTCGGCGTGGGCCGAGTACAGCGGGCGTGCGCCGCGCGAGCAGCCCTCGGCGGCCCGGAGCGCCAGTCCGGCCGCCTCCGCCATCTCCGCGGACGCCACGGCCTCCTCGCCCAGCAGGCGGCGCAGGGTCGCGTCGACGGCACGCAGGCGGGCCTCCAGGACCTGAGCGGGCGTGACCGTCTCCCACACGGCGGGCACGTGCCGCGCCACCAGGTCGTGCTTGTAGTTGTAGAACGTCGCCGTCACGGCACCGGCCCCGACCGGACCGAGCGCGGCGGCGCGCACCGCGAAGTTGACGGCCCGCGGGTCGGTGACCCCGAGTGCCGCCAGCTCGCGGCCCACGTCGGGCGAGAAGTAGTGCGTCGAGTGCAGGGAGTTCAGCGCGTTGTGGCAGCGGCGGCCGGCACGGGCGTCGAGAGCGGCGGTTGTCATGCCGGGCAGGTTACCAACCGCTCAGTACGCCCTCCAGGGGTGCTGGAGGCACGGCAGGAAAGGTGGGGAACTCGTCATTGTGGTCATCGCGGGGCGGCCGAAGAATCGGCGGCATGGCGCAGCGCACCGTTCTCGTCGTCCTCTTCGACGACGTCCAGAGCCTCGATGTCACCGGCCCCGTGGAGGTCTTCGCGGGCGCCGAGACCCACACGCCCGGCACGTACCGCATCCGCACCGCCTCCCTGGACGGCGCTCCCGTGCGGACGTCCAGCGGCCTGACCGTCGTACCGGAACGAGCCCTCACCGAGGTGTCCGGCCCGCACACCCTGCTGGTCCCCGGCGGCCCCGGCACCCGGAAGCCGGACCCGCGCCTCATCGCGTGGCTGCGCACGCACGGGCCCCGCGCCCCGCGCCTGGTCTCCGTCTGCACCGGAGCCGGCCTGCTCGCCGCGGCCGGCCTGCTGGACGGCCGCCGCGCCACCACCCACTGGACCTACTGCGACCGGCTCGCCCGTGAGCACCCGGCCGTCGAGGTCGACCCCGACCCGATCTACGTCCGCGACGGCCACGTCGCCACGTCCGCCGGTGTCACCGCCGGCATCGACCTCGCGCTCGCCCTGGTGGAGGAGGACCTGGGCAGGGACGCCGCCCTCACCGTCGCCCGCCACCTGGTGGTCTTCCTGCGCCGGCCCGGCAACCAGGCACAGTTCAGCGCCCAGCTCGCCGCCCAGACCGCGCGCCGCGAACCGCTGCGCGAGGTTCAGCAGTGGATCACCGAGCACCCCACCGAGGATCTGAGCGTCGAGTCCCTCGCCGCCCGCGCGGCCCTGTCCCCGCGCCACTTCGCCCGCGCCTTCCAGGCCGAGACCGGTACGACGCCCGGCCGGTACGTCGACCGGGTGCGCCTGGAACACGCCCGCCGGCTGCTGGAGGACGGCGGCGACGGCATCGAGGAGATCTCCCGCGCCAGCGGCTACGGCACCCCGGAGGCCATGCGCCGCGCCTTCGTCAAGGCCCTCGGCACCTCACCGGCCGAGTACCGCCGCCGGTTCCGGCCCGCGGCCGCCCGCTGACGACCACCCCCGCCCACCGGATGAACACGAAGCCCACCAGTCCCCACGAAAGGCCACACGTGCAGATCGCCATCGTCCTCTTCGACCGCTTCACCGCCCTCGACGCCGTGGGCCCGTACGAGATCCTGAGCCGCATCCCGGACGCGGAGACCGTCTTCGCCGCCGAGCGGACCGGCCCCGTCCGCAACGACACGGGGAGTCTCGCGCTGACCGCCGACCGGACCCTCGCGGACGTACCGGCCCCGGACGTCGTCCTGGTGCCGGGCGGCCCCGGTCAGGAGGCGCAGATGGACAACGGGACCCTGCTGGACTGGCTGCGCGCCGCGGACGCCACCAGCACCTGGACCACCTCCGTCTGCTCCGGCTCCCTGCTGCTCGCCGCGGCGGGGCTGCTCACCGGCCGCCGCGCCACCTCGCACTGGCTGGCCCTGGAGCTGTTGAAGCGGTTCGGCGCCGAGCCGACCGGGGAGCGGGTGGTCACGGACGGCAAGTACGTCACCGCGGCCGGCGTCTCCTCCGGCATCGACATGGGCCTCGCCCTGGTAGGCCGGATCGCCGGAGACGAGCACGCCCAGGCGGTCCAGCTGCTGACCGAGTACGACCCGCAGCCGCCCTACGACGCCGGGTCCCCGCAGAAGGCTCCGGCGCGTCTCGTCGAGGAGTTCCGCACCGGGAGCCGCTTCATCCTGACGTAGGCACGCTCCAGCCGAACCGCGGCTGCCTGCGCTCCAGGAACGCGGCGACGCCCTCCGCGGTGTCGCCGCTGCCGCGTGCCTGCGCGGTCCAGTGCTCGTCGCGGTCGGTGCGGCCGCCCGCGAACTCCTTCGCCGCGGCCTGCGTCAGCTGCGAACGGGAGACCAGGACGCGGGTGAACTCGGCCACCCGCTTGTCGAGTTCCTCCCCCGGCAGCACCTCGTCGACCAGACCGGTGCGCAGCGCCCGCCCGGCGTCGATCAACTCGCCCGAGAACAGCAGGTACTTCGCGGTGGCCGGTCCCACCAGCGACACCAGCCGCCGGGTCGCCGACGCCGGATACACCACGCCCAGCTTCGCGGGGGTGACGCCGAACAGCGCCCCCTCCTCGGCGAACCGCAGGTCGCAGGCCGCCGCCAGCTGGGCGCCGCCGCCCACGCAGTGACCGCGGATCGCCGCCAGCGTGGGCTTGGGAAAGGCCGCGAGGGCCTCCTCGGCGCGCACGGCGAGCAGCTGCGCCTCCTCGGCGGACTCCCGCAGGGTCGAAATGTCGGCCCCGGCGCAGAACGTCGCGCCCTCACCGGTGAGCACCAGCGCCCGCACCGAGGGGTCGCCCGCCAGACCGCCGAGCAGCTCCGGCAGCGCCCGCCACATCGCGGCCGTCATGGCGTTGCGCTTGGCCGGGTGGTGGACGACGACGGTGGCCACCGAGTCGCGGACCCGGTGCAGCAGATGCGGCTCCATGCGCCGGATGCTATCCACCCGTGCCGGCGCTCCACGGAGCAGGTGTGCGCGGGACAGGAACGGTCCCACAACCGACCCGGTCATACGCCAACGGTCAGAACCGTTCGATAGTTGCTGACTTGTGTTCAGTTCCCTGGCGCGGAGGGGCGCGTTACCAACACTCTGAGTGTGGTGACAATCGAGCCCGAGGGCGGCGACCGGACGATGGACGAGACCGGGCCTCCGCAGCCGCTGCCGTACGAAGGCGTCTGGCGGTTCACCGCGCCCGCCGTCGACGCCTCGGTCCCGCAGGCCCGGCACGCCGTCCGGGACCTGCTGGTACGCCAGGGCGTACCGGTCTGCGACGACGTCGCCCAGGGTCTGCTGCTGATCGTCTCCGAGCTGGTCACGAACGCCGTCCGGCACGCGGCGGTGCTGTCGCCGACGCTCGCCGTGGAGGTCGCCGTCGGACCCGAATGGGTCCGGGTGTCCGTGGAGGACAGCCACCCCTACCGCCCGACCGCCCTGGAGACGGACCACGGCCGGACGGGCGGGCGCGGCCTGCTCCTGGTCCGGGAGATCACCCTCGAGGCGGGCGGGGCGTGCGACGTCGCTCACACGGCGAGCGGCGGCAAGGTGATCTGGGCCGCCCTGCCGCTCAAGCCCGCACCGCACTAGCGCGGGGCGCCCGGGCGCGCCCCGCGCCGGCGCCGCTCACCAGCCGGCGGAGGGGCCCGTCAGCTCGCGGACGGCGGGCCTGGCCGCGTCCAGCACCGTCATGAACCACGCCGAGAAGGTGTCCTTCGCGTGCCGTTCGGCCAGCTCGTCCGGGGTCACGAACGCCGTCCCGGCCACTTCCTCCGCGTCGGGCCGCACAGGTGCCTGCACCAGGCCGACGAACAGGTGGTTGTACTCCTGCTCGACCAGCCCCGAGGCCGGGTCCGGGTGGTTGTAGCGCACCGTGCCCGCCTCGGCGAGCAGCGACGGCGAGACACCGAGCTCCTCGAACGTCCGCCGGGCCGCGGCGGCGAACGGCGCCTCACCGGGGTAGGGGTGACCGCAGCAGGTGTTGGACCACACACCGGGGGAGTGGTACTTGCCCAGGGCCCGCTGCTGGAGCAGCAGCCGGCCGCGCTCGTCGAAGAGGAACACGGAGAAGGCGCGGTGCAGCCGTCCTGGTGGCTGGTGCGCGGCGAGCTTCTCCGCGGTACCGATCGTCACGCCGTTCTCGTCGACCAGTTCCAGCAAAATCGCGTCTGCGGTGCCGTTCGACGAACTGTGCGTCGCGGTGGCAGGAGTGATCGGCATACCCATCCTTCACATCGGTCCTCGCGCCCCAAGTGTGCCCCACGCGTTCGGTACACCCGGCACTTACCGGCACACCCGCATGTCCCGCGCGCTCGCGCGGGCCGCGGCCTTCACCGGTCGGACGCGCCGAGGGGGCCCGATGGAGGATCGTGCCCTGCGCCGCCCGCCCGGAACCGTCCGGGACGCGACCTCGGGGAGCGCCGGGGGAGCGGGGACGCGGGGACCGGCGGACGCCGGCGCCCCCCGGCGCACACCGCACCCGCCCACGCCCCCGGCCTCAGTGGCACAGCCGGGCCTCGTGCTCCGCGTGCCCGCCCGGCTCCAGCTGGAAGGTGCAGTGCTCCACGTCGAAGTGATCGCCCAGGCAGCCCTGCAGCTCGTGCAGCATCTTCTCGTGGCCGATCGTGCTCAGCGCCTCGCCGCTCACCACCACGTGCGCCGACAGGACGGGCATGCCCGACGTGATGGTCCACGCGTGCAGGTCGTGGACGTCCTCGACGCCGTCCAGCGCGAGTATGTGGGCGCGCACCTCGGCGATGTCCACGCTCTTGGGGGCCGCCTCCAGCAGCACGTCCAGCGTCTCCCGCAGCAGCCGCAGCGTGCGCGGCACGATCATCAGGCCGATCAGCAGGGAGGCGATCGGGTCGGCCGCCTGCCAGCCGGTGGCCAGGATCACCAGCGCCGAGACGATCACCGCCAGCGAGCCCAGCGCGTCCGCCGCCACCTCCAGGAAGGCACCGCGCACGTTCAGGCTGTCCTTCTGCCCCCGCATCAGCAGCGTCAGCGACACCATGTTCGCCACCAGGCCGATCACGCCGAAGACGACGGTCAGCCCGCCCGCGGTGCCGGCCGGTGTGATGAACCGCTCGATCGCCTCGTACAGGACGTACCCGCCGACCCCGAGCAGCAGCAGACAGTTCGCCAGGGCCGCGAGGATCTCCGCGCGGGCGTAGCCGAAGGTGCGCCGGTCGCTCGGCGGCCGGTTCGCGAAGTGGATCGCCAGCAGCGCCATGCCCAGCCCGAGCGCGTCCGTCGCCATGTGCGCCGCGTCGGCGACCAGCGCGAGGGAGTCGGCGAGCACACCGCCGACGATCTCGACGACCATGACGGTGAGCGTGATCGCCAGCGCACCCCGCAGCCTGCCGCGGTACGCGGCCGTCGCCGTCCCGCCGCCGTGCGCGCCGTGCGCGTGTCCGTGATCGTGCCCTGCCCCCATGAAGGCCGCCTCCCTGTGTCTGCGGATCCCCAGTCAACTACGGGTGGGGGGTATCAGGCAACGCGGCACTGAACACCGTTGTCATGTGCCCTGACCTGCGGAAACGTTACGCAGGTCAGCGCGCTGCCCGGATGCCGGAACGGCCCCGGAGTCCGCTCGCCCGCGGTCCGGTCTGACCCTCCGCGCACACCCCTCGACACTGCGCGATGCCCTTGATGTCCGTTTGGGGAGCGCGGTTTGTGGGGCGGGCCCCGGATCCCCGATGATGATCGCGGCTAAGGCGGGTGCAAGCGGCGTCGACCGACCGTGAAACGGGCGGTGAACACGGTGTTCCGGGCATCCGATAACCTCTGCCGACATGCCGCCCGGGTGCCCCAGGCACGGGCGCTCCACCATGCACAGGCCGGCGCGCTGGCGCCGGCACCAGGGAGTGAGTTCGGTTGTCGACCGCCATCCTCACCGGTCAGCCGGTCCCCGGTTCGTCCGTCGAGAGCGAGCTGCGGTCCCTCGGCTTCGAGGTTCGGCTCGCCTCCGACACGGCGGACGCCGAGACGCTGCTGGCCCAGGTACCGGGCGAGGAGCGGGTCGCCGTCGTCGACGCCCGCTTCGTGGGCCATCCGCACGCCCTGCGCCTCGGCCTCACCGACCCGCGCTTCCCGATCGCCGCGATCCCCGGCGCCGTGACCGCGCAGCCCGACGCCCGCCGGGCCCTCACCCGAGCGATGGCCCGGGAGAGCTCCTCGGCAGGGCGAGCCCCCGCGCGGGCCGGGGCGGACGTGGAGGTCGTCGACAGCCTCGCCGACCGGATCGTCTCCGCGCTCGACGCCGACGGCACCGACGTGCACCGGCCGGAGCTCGGCAGTCTCGTCGCCGTCGTGCCCACCGACCCGCAGGCCCGCAACGAGGCACGGCAGGCCGTGGCCTCCGTCGACGACGAGGCCGTACGCCTGAAGTCGGCGGTCAAGGCCCGCGACGGCTTCGTCACCACCTTCCTCATCAGCCCCTACTCCCGCTACATCGCCCGCTGGTGCGCGCGCCGCGGACTGACCCCCAACCAGGTCACCACCGCCTCGCTGCTCACCGCGCTCATAGCGGCGGCCTGCGCGGCCACCGGCACCCGCGGCGGCTTCGTCGCCGCCGGCGTCCTGCTGATCGCCTCCTTCGTGCTCGACTGCACCGACGGGCAGCTCGCCCGCTACTCCCTGCAGTACTCCACCCTCGGCGCCTGGCTGGACGCCACCTTCGACCGCGCCAAGGAGTACGCCTACTACGCGGGCCTCGCCCTCGGCGCCGCCCGCGGCGGCGGCCATGACGACGTATGGGCCCTCGCACTCGGCGCGATGGTCCTCCAGACCTGCCGGCACGTCGTGGACTTCTCCTTCAACGAGGCCAACCACGACGCCACCGCCAACACCAGCCCCACCGCGGCGCTCTCCGACAAGCTCGACAGCGTCGGCTGGACGGTCTGGGTGCGCCGCATGATCGTCCTGCCCATCGGCGAACGCTGGCTCATGATCGCCGTCCTGACCGCGGCCACCACCCCGAGGATCACCTTCTACGCGCTGCTGATCGGCTGCGCGTTCGCCGCGACGTACACCACGGCAGGCCGCGTCCTGCGCTCGCTCACCCGCAGGGCCACCCGGACCGACCGGGCGGCGAAGGCGCTCGCGGACCTCGCCGACTCCGGCCCGCTCGCCGAGGCCGTCGCCGCCGGCCTGCGCGGGCCCGCCCGCCGGCTGCCCGGCTCCACCGCCCCCGCGGTCGCCCTCCTCGGCGGCCTCGCCGTCGTCGCGACGGCCGCGTTCACCGATTTCGGCGGCCCGTGGCCGGCCGTCGCCGCGGCCGTCTACGTGCTGACGTCCGCGCTCGCCGTCGCCCGTCCCCTCAAGGGCGCCCTCGACTGGCTGGTCCCGCCCTTCCTGCGCGCCGCCGAGTACGGCACCGTCCTGGTGCTGGCGGCGAAAGCGGACGTGAACGGGGCGCTTCCGGCGGCTTTCGGGCTGGTGGCCGCGGTCGCCTACCATCACTACGACACGGTCTACCGCATCCGCGGCAACGCGGGTGCGCCCCCGCACTGGCTGGTGCGGGCGATCGGGGGGCACGAGGGCCGCACGCTGCTGGTCACGGTGCTGGCCGTGCTGCTCACCGCCTCCGCTCTCAAGGTCGCGCTCACGGTCCTCGCCGTGGCCGTCGCCCTCGTGGTGCTCGTCGAGAGCATCCGTTTCTGGGTCGCCGCCCACAAGGTCGGCGCACCCGCCGTACACGACGAAGGAGAACCCGCATGATCGGCCTCGTGCTGGCGGCCGGCGCCGGACGCCGTCTGCGCCCCTACACCGACACCCTGCCCAAGGCACTGGTCCCGGTCGGCCCCGAGGGCGCGGAGGACGACATCACGGTGCTGGACCTGACCCTGGGCAACTTCGCCGAGGTCGGCCTCACCGAGGTCGGGGTGATCGTCGGGTACCGCAAGGAGGCCGTGTACGAGCGCAAGGAGGCGCTGGAGCAGAAGTACGGCGTCAAGCTCACCCTCATCGACAACGACAAGGCCGAGGAGTGGAACAACGCCTACTCCCTGTGGTGCGGCCGTGACGCCCTCAAGGACGGCGTGATCCTCGCCAACGGCGACACCGTGCACCCGGTCTCCGTCGAGAAGACCCTGCTCGCCGCCCGCGGCGACGGCAAGCGGATCATCCTGGCGCTGGACACCGTGAAGTCCCTCGCCGAGGAGGAGATGAAGGTCGTCGTCGACCCCGACAAGGGCGTCCAGCGCATCACCAAGCTGATGGACCCGGCCGAGGCGACCGGCGAGTACATCGGCGTCACCCTCATCGAGGGCGAGGCCGCCGCGGAGCTGGCCGACGCGCTGAGGACCACCTTCGAGCGCGACCCGCAGCTGTACTACGAGGACGGCTACCAGGAGCTGGTCAACCGCGGCTTCCGGATCGACGTGGAGCCCATCGGCGACGTCAAGTGGGTCGAGATCGACAACCACGACGACCTCGCCAGGGGACGGGAGATCGCGTGCCAGTACTGACGAGGCTCATCCCGTCGCCGGTCGTCGTGGACATCCGCCCGGGTGCCCTCGACGACCTGGGCTGTGTGCTCGCCGACGAGCGCATCTCCCACTCGGGCAAGCTCGCCGTCGCGGTCAGCGGCGGCTCCGGTGCCCGGCTGCGCGAACGCGTCGCCCCGTCGCTGCCCGGCGCCGACTGGTACGAGGTCGGCGGCGGCACCCTCGACGACGCCATCAAGCTGGCCGGCGCCATGAAGGGCGGCCACTACGACGCGGTCGTCGGCCTCGGCGGCGGCAAGATCATCGACTGCGCCAAGTTCGCAGCGGCGCGCGTCGGCCTGCCGCTGGTCGCCGTGCCGACCAACCTCGCGCACGACGGCCTGTGCTCCCCGGTCGCCACCCTCGACAATGACGCGGGCCGCGGCTCCTACGGCGTGCCCAACCCGATCGCGGTCGTCATCGACTTGGACGTCATCCGCGCGGCGCCGGTGCGGTACGTGCGCGCCGGCATCGGCGACGCCGTCTCCAACGTCTCCGCGATCGCGGACTGGGAGCTGGCCAACCGCGTCAAGGGCGAGCGCATCGACGGCCTCGCCGCCGCGATGGCCCGCCAGGCCGGCGAGGCCGTGCTGCGGCACCCGGGCGGCGTCGGCGACAACGAGTTCCTCCAGGTGCTGGCGGAGGCCCTGGTGCTCAGCGGCATCGCCATGTCGGTGTCCGGCGACTCGCGCCCGTCCTCCGGCGCCTGCCACGAGATCAACCACGCCTTCGACCTGCTCTTCCCGCAGCGCGCGGCGGCCCACGGCGAGCAGTGCGGCCTGGGCGCGGCGTTCGCGATGTACCTGCGCGGTGCCCACGAGGAGTCGGTGTACATGGCCGGGGTCCTGCGCCGGCACGGACTGCCGGTGCTGCCCCAGGAGATCGGTTTCACCCCGGACGAGTTCGTCCGGGCCGTGGAGTTCGCGCCCCAGACCCGGCCCGGCCGCTACACGATCCTCGAACACCTCGACCTCACGACCGACCAGATCAAGGACATGTACGCCGACTATGTCAAGGCCATCGGTAGCTGAACTACGCCCGGTCGTCCATCCCGCGGGGGTCAAGGACCGGCGCAGCGGTGAGCACTGGGCGGGACGCCTCTACATGCGCGAGGTCTCGCTGCGGATCGACCGCTACCTGGTGAACACCAGGATCACACCCAACCAGCTCACGTACCTGATGACCGTCTGCGGCGTCCTCGCCGCCCCGGCGCTGCTGGTGCCCGGCATCACGGGCGCCGTGCTCGGCGTGGTGGCGGTCCAGCTGTACCTGCTGCTGGACTGCGTCGACGGCGAGATCGCGCGCTGGAAGAAGCAGTACTCGCTCGGCGGCGTCTACCTGGACCGCGTCGGTGCCTACCTCACCGACGCCGCGGTCCTCGTCGGGCTCGGCCTGCGCGCCGCCGACCTCTGGGGCACCGGCCGGATCGACTGGCTGTGGGCCTTCCTCGGCACCCTGGCCGCCCTCGGCGCCGTCCTGATCAAGGCCGAGACCGACCTGGTCGGCGTTGCCCGGCACCAGGCCGGGATGCCGCCGGTCGAGGAGGCCGCCTCCGAGCCGCGCTCCTCCGGCATGGCCCTGGCCCGCCGGGCCGCCGGTGCGCTCAAGTTCCACCGGCTGATCCTCGGCATCGAGGCGTCCCTGCTGATCCTCGTCCTCGCCGTCGTGGACGCGAGCCGCGGCGACCTGTTCTTCACCCGCCTCGGCACCGCCGTCCTGGCCGGCATCGCCCTCCTGCAGACCCTGCTGCACCTGGTGTCCGTCCTCGCCTCCAGCAGGCTGCGATGAGCGGGGCCCCGAAGGTCGGCGCGGTCGTCATCACCATGGGCAACCGCCCCGGGGAACTGCGCGCCCTGCTCGACTCGGTCGCCGGGCAGGACGGCGACCCGGTCGAGGTCGTCGTCGTCGGCAACGGCTCACCCGTCCCGGAGGTGCCCGCCGGCGTCCGCACCGTCGAGCTGCCCGAGAACCTGGGCATCCCCGGCGGCCGCAACGTCGGCATCGAGGCCTTCGGCCCCGGCGGCACCGACGTCGACATCCTGCTCTTCCTCGACGACGACGGACTGCTCGCCCGGACCGACACCGCCGAGCTGTGCCGCAAGGCGTTCACGGACGACCCGGAACTCGGCATCATCAGCTTCCGCATCGCCGACCCGGACACCGGCGAGACCCAGCGCCGGCACGTGCCGCGTCTGCGCGCCTCCGACCCGATGCGCTCCTCCCGGGTCACCACCTTCCTCGGCGGCGCCAACGCCGTCCGCACCCGCGTCCTCGCGGAGGTCGGCAACCTGCCGGACGAGTTCTTCTACGCCCACGAGGAGACCGACCTGGCCTGGCGGGCCCTCGACGCCGGCTGGATGATCGACTACCGGTCCGACATGGTGCTGTACCACCCGACGACGGCGCCCTCGCGGCACGCGGTCTACCACCGCATGGTCGCCCGCAACCGCGTCTGGCTCGCCCGCCGCAACCTCCCCGCGCTCCTCGTGCCCGTCTACCTCGGGGTGTGGCTGCTGCTCACGCTGCTGCGCCGTCCCTCGCGCCCGGCCCTGAAGGCCTGGTTCGGCGGTTTCCGGGAGGGCTGGGGAACCTCGTGCGGTCCTCGCCGGCCCATGAAGTGGCGTACGGTGTGGCGGCTGACCCGGCTGGGCCGGCCTCCGGTGATCTGACAAGCTCGTATCCGAGAGAACTCCGGCCGTCCGAGGCCGGCCGGCTCATGCCGGGCCCGCAGGGGCCACGCATCGACGAAGACGAAAGTTTCCACTAGTGAGTGAGACAACGCACGACGGCACGGTCGCGATGACCAGGCCCGTGTCGCCCGACGAGGGCCTCACGGCGGCACGGCTCGCCGCCAAGTACGGCCTGGCCGTGAGCGGCGCCCGGCCGTCCCTCGTCGAGTACGTCCGTCAGCTCTGGGGCCGGCGGCACTTCATCCTCGCCTTCTCGCAGGCGAAGCTGACCGCCCAGTACAGCCAGGCGAAGCTCGGCCAGGTGTGGCAGGTGGCCACCCCGCTGCTGAACGCGCTGGTCTACTACCTGATCTTCGGCCTGATCCTGGACGCGGGCAGGGGCATGCCGAAGGACGTGTACATCCCGTTCCTGGTGACGGGGATCTTCGTCTTCACCTTCACGCAGTCCTCGGCGATGGCCGGCGTCCGCGCGATCTCGGGCAACCTGGGCCTGGTGCGCGCCCTGCACTTCCCGCGCGCCTCGCTGCCGGTCTCCTTCGCGCTCCAGCAGCTCCAGCAGCTGCTCTTCTCGATGATCGTGCTCTTCATCGTGGCCGTGGCCTTCGGCAGCTATCCCACGCTGTCCTGGGTGCTGATCGTCCCGGCGCTCGCCCTGCAGTTCCTCTTCAACGCCGGTGTCGCGCTGATCGTGGCGCGGATGGGGGCCAAGACGCCGGACCTGGCGCAGCTGATGCCGTTCATCATGCGGACCTGGATGTACGCCTCCGGCGTCATGTTCTCCATCCCGGTCATGCTCAAGGACAAGCCGTCCTGGATCGCCGACGTGCTCCAGTGGAACCCGGCGGCCGTGTACATGGACCTGATGCGCTTCGCCCTGATCGACGGCTACGGCTCCGGCAACCTCCCGCCGCACGTGTGGGCGGTGGCGGCCGGCTGGGCCGTCCTCGCCGTGGCCGGCGGCTTCGTGTACTTCTGGAAGGCGGAGGAGAGGTACGGCCGTGGCTGAGCAGCAGCAGGACGAGCGGGTGCCCACGGTCATCGCGGAGGACGTCCACATCGTCTACCGCGTCAACGGGGCCAGGACCGGCAAGGGCAGCGCCACCGCGGCCCTCAGCCGCATCGTGGGGCGAGGCTCCGGCCGGGCGGAGCGGGGCGTGCGCAAGGTGCACGCCGTGCGGGGCGTCTCCTTCGTCGCCTACCGGGGCGAGGCCATCGGCCTGATCGGCTCCAACGGTTCCGGCAAGTCGACGCTGCTGCGGGCCATCGCCGGCCTGCTGCCCGCCGAGAAGGGCAAGGTCTACACCGACGGCCAGCCGTCCCTGCTCGGGGTGAACGCGGCCCTGATGAACGACCTGACCGGCGAGCGCAACGTCATCCTGGGCGGACTCGCCATGGGCATGAGCCGCGAGGAGATCAAGGCCCGCTACCAGGACATCGTCGACTTCTCCGGCATCAACGAGAAGGGCGACTTCATCACGCTGCCGATGCGCACCTACTCCTCCGGCATGGCCGCCCGGCTGCGCTTCTCCATCGCCGCCGCCAAGGACCACGACGTCCTCATGATCGACGAGGCCCTGGCCACCGGCGACCGCAAGTTCCAGACGCGCTCCGAGGAACGCATCCGCGAGCTGCGCAAGGAGGCCGGCACGGTCTTCCTGGTCAGCCACAACAACAAGTCCATCCGCGACACCTGCAACCGCGTCCTGTGGCTGGAACGCGGCGAACTGCGCATGGACGGGCCGACCGACGAGGTGCTCAAGGAGTACGAGAAGTTCACGGGCAAGTAGCCCGACACGCCCGGGGCCCCGCCGGAACTGTTCCGGCGGGGCCCCGCGTCTGCAAAGGAAGCGTCAACTCCTGTGCGGACAGGGAATCTTGGAGCCCGCCGGTGAGTTGTGGTGAGGCGGGGAAGACCCCGGCGGAGCTCGGTGAGTCGTACGACGTAAGCTGTACCGGTCCCCAAACGCGGCACATGGGGCCATAATGCCCGTCACCCTCGAGCGGGCCCGCCGCACGGGCGGCCGGGCGGCGTGTCCGAAATAGTGTGTATTGGGTCGGCAGTGTAGAACGGGAGATGTGACGGCAATGGCTACGGAAACTCCCCTGCTCCGCGGAGCGTGCGCCGTCCCCGTCCCGGGCAGCCGGCGATGACGGTGACCGCCACGGCGCACGCCGTGGACCCGGAACGCGCCACGCTCGACAAGGCCGCGGGCGAGAACTTCCCCGTGGCCCCCTTCTTCCTGCCCCGCGACTGGCGCACCGACCTCATGGCCGTCTACGGCTTCGCGCGCCTGGTCGACGACATCGGCGACGGCGACCTGGCCCCCGGCGGTGCCGACGCCCGCCTGCTCGGCGTCCCCGACGACGGCGCCGGCGACCGGCTGCTGATGCTGGACGCCTTCGAGGCCGACCTGCGCCGGGTCTTCGACGGCACGCCCCGCCACCCCCTGCTGCGGCGCCTGCAGCCCACCGTGCGCCGCCGCTCGCTCACCCCCGAGCCCTTCCTCGGTCTCATCGCCGCCAACCGCCAGGACCAGCTGGTCGGCCGGTACGAGACCTACGACGACCTCCTCGCCTACTGCGAGCTGTCCGCCAACCCGGTCGGCCGTCTCGTCCTCGCCGTCACCGGCACCTCCACACCCGAGCGGATCCGCCACTCCGACCGGATCTGCACGGCCCTGCAGATCGTCGAGCACCTCCAGGACGTCGCCGAGGACCTGACCCGGGACCGCGTCTACGTGCCCGCCGAGGACATGAAGCGCTTCCACGTCCAGGAGGCGGACCTCGCCGCGCCCACCGCGGGCGCGTCGGTGCGCGCCCTGATCGCCTTCGAGGCCGGCCGGGCCCGCGATCTGCTGGACGAGGGTTCCCCCCTGGTGGGCAGCGTCCACGGAAGGCTGAGGCTGCTGCTCGCGGGATTCGTGGCCGGGGGGAGGGCGGCCGTCGGGGCGATCGCCGCCGCCGGTCACGACGTACTTCCCGGCCCGCCCAAGCCCGGTAAGGTCCGGTTGCTGCGCGAGGTGGGCTCGACCCTGCGAGGAAAGGGGTGATCCGGACCGTGGAGTCGTCAGCACACGTGTCCGCTCCGGTACTCGCCGCGTACAGCTACTGCGAGACCGTCACCGGACAGCAGGCCCGGAACTTCGCCTACGGCATCCGGCTCCTGCCGACGCCCAAGCGCCGGGCGATGTCGGCGCTGTACGCCTTCTCGCGCCGCGTCGACGACATCGGCGACGGCGATCTGCCGGCCGACGTCAAGGTCGTCCGGTTGGAGGAGACCCGGGCGCTGCTCGGCCGCGTGCAGGAGGGCGCGGTCGGCGAGGACGACACCGACCCCGTGGCCGTGGCCCTGGCCCACGCCGCGCGGCGGTTCCCGATCCCGCTGGGCGGGCTGGACGAACTGATCGACGGCGTCCAGATGGACCTCAGGGGCGAGACCTACGAGACCTGGGACGATCTGAAGGTCTACTGCCGCTGCGTCGCCGGTGCCATCGGACGCCTCTCGCTCGGCGTCTTCGGCACCGGAGCGGGGGCGCACGGCGCCGAGCGCGCGCCCGAGTACGCCGACACGCTCGGGCTCGCGCTCCAGCTGACCAACATCCTCCGGGACGTCCGCGAGGACGCGGAGGACGGCCGCACCTATCTGCCCGCCGACGACCTCGCCAAGTTCGGCTGCTCGGCCGGGTTCGGGGGACCGACGCCACCGGAGGGCTCCGACTTCGCCGGCCTGGTGCACTTCGAGGTGCGCCGGGCCCGCGCCCTCTTCGCCGAGGGCTACCGGCTGCTCCCGATGCTCGACCGGCGCAGCGGTGCCTGCGTCGCCGCCATGGCCGGCATCTACCGCCGCCTCCTCGACCGCATCGAGCGCGACCCGGAGGCCGTGCTGCGCGGCAGGGTCTCGCTGCCCGGGCGGGAGAAGGCGTACGTCGCCGTGCGCGGGCTGTCCGGGCTGGACACCCGGCACGTGGCCCGGCGGGCCGTCAGGAGGCGCCCGTGAGGGGCGCACCGGCGCACGGCGGGTCTCCCGGCACCCGGCGGCGGGCAACCCTCGGGTGGCGGACGGCGTCCCTGACTGAGACGGTCGGCCGTACAGCGTTCACACACCACGGCGACCGGGCAGGAAAGGTGCACGATGACCCACGGCAACGGCATGCGTGACGACGGGCCCCTCGGGGACGTCTCCGCCGTCCCAGCCGGCAGACACGCCGTCGTGGTCGGCGGCGGACTCGCCGGTGTCACCGCCGCGCTCGCACTCGCCGACGCCGGGGTCCGCGTCACCCTTCTGGAGGGACGGCCGCGTCTGGGCGGGCTCGCCTTCTCCTTCCGGCGCGGCGAGCTGACCGTCGACAACGGGCAGCACGTCTACCTGCGCTGCTGCACCGCCTACCGCTGGTTCCTCGACCGCGTCGGCGGGACGGCGCTCGCGCCGGTGCAGGAACGTCTCGACGTGCCCGTCGTCGACCTGGCCAAGCCCGAGGGACGGCGCCTCGGCCGGCTGCGCCGCGACGCGCTGCCCGTGCCCCTGCACCTGGGGCGCAGCCTCGCCGCGTACCCGCACCTCTCGCTGGCCGACCGCGCCCGGGTCGGGCGGGCCGCCCTCGCGCTCAAGGGCCTCGACCCCGCCGATCCGGCGCTGGACGGCCAGGACTTCGGCAGCTGGTTGACCGCGCACGGTCAGTCGGCGCGTGCCGTCGAGGCCCTGTGGGACCTGGTCGGCGTCGCCACCCTCAACGCGGCCGCCGGCGACGCCTCGCTCGGGCTCGCCGCGATGGTGTTCAAGACCGGCCTGCTGTCCGACCCGGGCGCGGCCGACATCGGCTGGGCCCGCGTCCCCCTGGGCGAACTGCACGACGGGCTGGCCCGCAGGGCGCTCGACTCCGCGGGCGTCCGTACCGAGGTCCGTACACGCGTCACCTCCGTCCACAGGAACGGAGACGGGGAGTGGAGCGTTCAGGCCCCCGGCGAAACGCTCGCGGCGGACGCGGTCGTCCTCGCCGTACCGCAGCGCGAGGCGCACGGACTGCTGCCCCCGGGCGCGCTCGACGCCCCCGGAAACCTGCTGGAGATCGGCACCGCACCGATCCTCAACATCCATGTGCTCTACGACCGGCAGGTCCTCGCGGCGCCCTTCCTCACGGCCCTCGGCACCCCCGTGCAGTGGGTCTTCGACCGCACCGCGGCCTCCGGCCTGAAGGACGGTCAGTACCTGGCGCTGTCCCAGTCGACCGCGCAGGACGAGATCGACACGCCCGTGGCCACGCTGCGCGAGCGCTACCTGCCCGAACTCGAACGGCTGCTGCCGCGCGCCCGGGGCGCCGAGGTGAGGGACTTCTTCGTCACCCGGGAGCGCACCGCGACCTTCGCGCCGGCCCCCGGTGTCGGCCGGCTCAGGCCCGGCGCCCGCACCAAGGCACCCGGCCTGTACCTGGCCGGGGCGTGGACCGCCACCGGGTGGCCCGCGACCATGGAGAGTGCCGTCCGCAGCGGTGTCGGGGCGGCGGGAGCCGCGCTCGCCGCCCTGGGACGGTCCCGCGACCGACTCCCCGACTTCGAGGAGGCGGCATGAGAACCGATCCGCGTGGGACCGACTCCCGCACTCCCGGTACCGCAACTGGAGGAGAGACTGTGTCCACTGTGCCCCCGGCCCCGAAGGCCGATCGACGGACCACGGTGGACGTGGCCTCGCTCCTGGAGCGCGGCCGGGACCTGTCCACGCCGGTGCTGCGAGCGGCCGTCGAAAGCCTGGCACCCCCCATGGACACCGTCGCCGCCTACCACTTCGGCTGGATCGACGCCCAGGGCAACCCCGCGGACGGCGACGGCGGCAAGGCCGTCCGGCCCGCGCTCGCGCTGCTCTCCGCCGAGGTCACCGGCGCCGCGCCCGAGGTCGGGGTGCCCGGCGCGGTCGCCGTGGAGCTGGTGCACAACTTCTCCCTCCTGCACGACGACCTGATGGACGGCGACGAGCAGCGCCGCCACCGGGACACCGTCTGGAAGGTGCACGGCCCCGCCCAGGCCATCCTGGTCGGCGACGCCCTGTTCGCCCTGGCCAACGAGGTGCTGCTGGAGCTCGGCACCGTCGACGCGGGCCGCGCCACCCGCCGGCTGACCCGCGCGTCCCGCGCCCTGATCGACGGCCAGGCGCAGGACATCTCCTACGAGCACCGCGACCGGGTCAGCGTCGAGGAGTGCCTGGAGATGGAGGGCAACAAGACCGGCGCCCTGCTCGCCTGCGCCAGCTCCATCGGCGCGGTGCTCGGCGGCGCCGACGAGCGCACCGCCGACACCCTGGAGCGGTACGGCTACCACCTGGGCCTCGCCTTCCAGGCCGTCGACGACCTCCTCGGCATCTGGGGCGACCCGGACGCCACCGGCAAGCAGACCTGGAGCGACCTGCGCCAGCGCAAGAAGTCCCTGCCGGTCGTGGCCGCCCTGGACGCGGGCGGCCCCGCCTCCGAACGGCTCGGGGAGATCCTCGCCGCCGACGCCAAGAGCAGCGACTTCGCGAACTTCTCCGAGGAGGAGTTCGCGGCCCGCGCCGCCCTCATCGAGGAGGCGGGCGGACGCGAGTGGACCGCCGACGAGGCGCGCCGCCAGCACACCATCGCCATCGAAGCCCTCGACGCCGTCGACATGCCCGACCGGGTACGGGACCGGTTCACGGCGCTCGCCGACTTCGTCGTCGTACGAAAGAGATGATCACTATCGGTCGAATAGCCCTCGCGTAGTCGCCGGCCGGTGTCGCGGGAAGCGGAGCACCGGCCGACGGCGGACCCACAGCAGAAGCACCACCTGCACACTGCACGAAGGGGAAGCCATGACAGCGACGACCGACGGAAGCACCGGGGCGACCCTCCCGTCCCGCGCAGCCGCGGCCAGCGAAACAGCCGACATCACGAGCCCCGCCGCGGCGGCCGGGGTACACCAAGCCGCCGTCCGCGCGACCCAGCGCGCCACCGACTTCCTGCTCTCCCTGCAGGACGCCGAGGGCTGGTGGAAGGGCGACCTCGAGACCAACGTCACGATGGACGCCGAGGACCTGCTCCTGCGTCAGTTCCTCGGCATCCGGGACGCGGAGACCACCCGCGCCGCGGCTCTCTTCATCCGCGGCGAGCAGCGCGAGGACGGCACCTGGGCCACCTTCCACGGCGGCCCCGGAGACCTGTCCGCGACCGTCGAGGCCTACGTCGCCCTCCGCCTGGCAGGCGACGCACCCGACGCCCCGCACATGGCGAAGGCCGCGGAATGGGTCCGGGCCCGGGGCGGCATCGCCGCCTCCCGCGTCTTCACCCGGATCTGGCTGGCCCTGTTCGGCTGGTGGAAGTGGGACGACCTGCCCGAACTCCCGCCGGAGCTGATCTACTTCCCGACCTGGGTGCCGCTGAACATCTACGACTTCGGCTGCTGGGCCCGGCAGACCATCGTGCCGCTGACCGTCGTCTCGGCGAAGCGGCCGGTGCGCCCGGCGCCGTTCCCGCTCGACGAACTGCACACCGACCCGGGCCGGCCCAACCCGCCCCGCCCCCTGGCACCGGCGGCGAGCTGGGACGGCCTCTTCCAGCGCCTCGACAAGGCGCTGCACGTCTACCGCAGGGTGGCGCCGAAACGCCTGCGCCGGGCCGCGATGAACACGGCCGCCCGCTGGATCGTCGAACGGCAGGAGAACGACGGCTGCTGGGGCGGTATCCAGCCCCCGGCCGTGTACTCGGTCATCGCCCTCCACCTCCTCGGCTACGACCTCGGGCACCCCGTCATGCGGGCCGGCCTGGAGTCCCTGGACCGCTTCGCCGTGTGGCGCGAGGACGGGGCCCGGATGATCGAGGCCTGCCAGTCCCCGGTCTGGGACACCTGTCTGGCGACCATCGCGCTCGCCGACGCCGGGGTGCCCGCGGACCATCCGCAGCTGGTGAAGGCCGCGGACTGGATGCTCGGCGAGCAGGTCGTGCGTCCCGGCGACTGGTCGGTGAAGCGGCCCGGTCTTCCGCCCGGCGGCTGGGCCTTCGAGTTCCACAACGACAACTACCCCGACATCGACGACACCGCCGAGGTCGTCCTCGCCCTGCGCCGCGTCCGGCACCACGACGCCGAGCGCACGGAGAAGGCCATCGCGCGCGGGGTGCGCTGGAACCTCGGCATGCAGTCGAGGAACGGCGCCTGGGGCGCCTTCGACGTCGACAACACCAGCGCCTTCCCCAACCGCCTGCCGTTCTGCGACTTCGGCGAGGTGATCGACCCGCCGTCCGCGGACGTCACCGCGCACGTCGTGGAGATGCTCGCGGTCGAGGGCCTCGCCCACGACCCGCGCACCCGGCGCGGCATCGAGTGGCTGCTCGCCGAGCAGGAGGCGGACGGCTCCTGGTTCGGCCGCTGGGGCGTCAACTACGTCTACGGCACAGGCTCCGTCGTCCCCGCCCTGACCGCCGCGGGCATCCCCGCCTCGCACCCGGCCGTCCGCCGCGCGGTGACCTGGCTGGAGTCCGTCCAGAACGACGACGGCGGCTGGGGCGAGGACCTGCGCTCCTACCGCCACGTCAGGGAGTGGAGCGGCAGGGGCGCCTCCACCGCCTCCCAGACGGCCTGGGCGCTGATGGCCCTGCTGGCGGCGGGGGAGCGGGACTCCAAGGCCGTCGAGCGCGGCATCGGGTGGCTCGCCGCCACCCAGCGGGAGGACGGATCCTGGGACGAGCCGTACTTCACCGGCACCGGCTTCCCCTGGGACTTCTCCATCAACTACCACCTCTACCGGCAGGTGTTCCCGCTCACCGCGCTCGGCCGGTACGTCCACGGCGAGCCCTTCGCCAAGGCGCCCCGCACGGTCCAGGCGTTCGCCGAGTCGCTGTCAGAGGCGAAGGGGAGCTGATGAGCGCCCAGCCCGGACCGGCCCCGCTGCTGATCGCCTGCGCGCTCGGCATCGAGCACCTCGCCCTGCGCGCCGGCGACCGCGGCGGGGCCGGGGGGCCGGTCACGGTCCTGCGCACCGGCATGGGACCGAAGGCGGCCGAACGCTCCGTCGCCCGGGTCCTGGCCGGCCCGGGGTTCGGCGACGCCGCCGTGCTGGCCACGGGCTTCTGCGCGGGACTCGCCCCCGGGATGCACCCCGGCGACCTGGTCGTCGCCGAGGAGACCCGGGACCCGCGGGGCACGGTCGGGTGCGCCGGCACCGACCGGCTCGTCAAGGAACTGGTGCGCGCCGTGCCCGGCCGCACCGTACATACCGGGCCGCTGACCGGCTCGGACCACGTCGTGCGCGGTCCCGAGCGCGCCGACCTGCTCGCGACCGGCGCGATCGCCGTCGACATGGAGTCCGCCGCCACGCTCCTGAGCGCCGTCCGCGCGGGCCCGCGCCCCGTTGCGGCCGTCCGGGTGGTCGTGGACGCTCCCGAACACGAACTCGTCCGGATCGGCACCGTGCGCGGTGGAATATCGGCTTTCCGCGTCCTTCGGTCCGTACTTCCCGCGTTTTTCGAATGGCACCGTTCTTTGCCGCTCCCCAGGAGGTGAGCCCAGATGGCCATGCCGCTGCGTCAGTCCATCAAGGTCGCTACATACTTGGCCGAACAGAAGCTCCGGCGGCGGGACAAGTTCCCGCTGATCGTGGAGCTGGAGCCGTTGTTCGCCTGCAATCTCAAGTGCGAGGGATGCGGCAAGATCCAGCACCCGGCCGGTGTGCTCAAGCAGCGCATGCCGGTCGCGCAGGCGGTGGGGGCGGTGCTCGAATCCGGGGCGCCGATGGTCTCCATCGCCGGCGGCGAGCCGCTCATGCACCCGCAGATCGACGAGATCGTCCGCCAGCTGGTGGCCAAGCGGAAGTACGTCTTCTTGTGCACCAACGCCCTGCTCATGCGCAAGAAGATGGACAAGTTCACTCCCTCGCCGTACTTCGCGTTCGCGGTGCACATCGACGGGCTGCGCGAGCGGCACGACGAGTCCGTGGCGAAGGAGGGGGTGTTCGACGAGGCCGTCGAGGCCATCAAGGAGGCCAAGCGGCGCGGCTTCCGGGTCACCACCAACTCGACCTTCTTCAACACCGACACCCCGCAGACCATCGTCGAGGTGCTCAACTTCCTCAACGACGACCTCAAGGTCGACGAGATGATGATCTCGCCCGCCTACGCCTACGAGAAGGCGCCCGACCAGGAGCACTTCCTGGGCGTGGAGCAGACCCGCGAGCTGTTCAAGAAGGCCTTCTCGGGCGGCAACCGGGCCCGCTGGCGGCTCAACCACTCCCCGCTGTTCCTCGACTTCCTCGAGGGCAAGGTCGACTTCCCCTGCACCGCCTGGGCGATCCCGAACTACTCCCTCTTCGGCTGGCAGCGTCCCTGCTACCTGATGAGCGACGGGTACGTCCCCACGTACCGGGAGCTGATCGAGGACACCGACTGGGACAAGTACGGCCGCGGCAAGGACCCGCGCTGCGCCAACTGCATGGCGCACTGCGGCTACGAGCCCACCGCCGTCCTGGCCACCATGGGCTCGCTCAAGGAGTCCCTGCGGGCCATGCGGGAGACGGTCTCCGGGAACCGGGACTGAGGGCGTGACCGCCGTCTCCCTGGGCGTCCCCGGGGTACCGGTCCGGCCGATCGCCGAGCGGCGCGAGTCGCGGCGGATCCAGGTCGGGCCGGTGGCGGTCGGGGGCGGGGCCCCGGTGTCGGTGCAGTCGATGACGACGACCCGTACGTCCGACATCGGCGCGACCCTCCAGCAGATCGCCGAGCTGACGGCCTCCGGCTGCCAGATCGTGCGTGTGGCGTGCCCCACGCAGGACGACGCCGACGCCCTGCCGGTGATCGCGAAGAAGTCGCAGATCCCGGTGATCGCCGACATCCACTTCCAGCCGAAGTACGTCTTCGCCGCCATCGAGGCGGGCTGCGCCGCGGTCCGTGTGAACCCGGGCAACATCAAGCAGTTCGACGACAAGGTCAAGGAGATCGCCCGGGCGGCGAAGGACCACGGCACGCCGATCCGCATCGGCGTGAACGCGGGCTCCCTGGACCGGCGCCTGCTGCAGAAGTACGGCAGGGCGACCCCCGAGGCGCTCGCCGAGTCCGCCCT